>CALBXV010000562.1 GCA_937890045.1 uncultured archaeon | reverse complement strand
TCTTGGATCATAACCTCTTTCAGTAGATATTTTCCTCATTGTTTTTTCCATATTACTGTCTGTAACTTTAATAATTCCAAAAGAAGTTTCAATAATATCAGTTCCAAAATCATCAGAAAGAGTTTTAATAACATTTTTAGATAATTGTGAATCCAATATTTTAGTTCCAGATAAGAACATTTTAGGATCTATTCTACCTAATAGAACATGAGCATCAGTAACTGTTGGAGATTTTCCACCATTACCATAACATGCAGGTCCAGGATAAGAACCAGAACTCTGTGGACCGCTTTTTAAATTACCAAATTTATCTAACCAAGATATTGTACCACCACCAGCTCCAATTGTTTCAACTAGAAGACTAGGGAATAATATTGGTACACCAAATTCAATATATGATTCATCTATAGTTTGTATATTATTATCAGAAATTAGCGAAACATCAGTACTTGTTCCACCCATATCAAAAGACATAATATTATTAAGACCAATGGAATTTCCAATAATTTGTGAGGCTATAACACCAGCGGCAGGTCCAGACATAACTGTTCTAATAGGAACAGTTTTAGCAGAACTAGAAGATACAATACCACCATGACTTAACATAATTGAAAAATCACCATTAAATTGTAATTCTGAACAAGCATTTTCTAACTTAGTGATATATTGGTTCATTAAAGGACCGACATAACCATTTGCTACAACAGTAGATGTTCTTTCAAATTCTCTAATAAGAGGGATTAAATCAGAAGAAGAGCATACAAAAATTTCAGGATATTTATCATTAATAATATTTTTTATTTCTTGTTCATTTATTGGATTTATATAAGAATTTAATAAAGAAATTACAACAGATTCAATTTTACGTTCTTTAAGAGTAGTTACAAGATTATAAATTTCATTTTTATTTACAGGAGTAAGAATTTTACCATCGTATGAAATTCGTTCATTAACAGATAATCTGTTTCTTCTAGGAATTATAGGTGGCGAAGGCACCCAATCAGCCCTTAACATACCAAATCCAGATCTATTACCTCTTTTAATATCAAGTAGATCTTTAAAACCCTCAGTACAAATTAGAGCAGTATTAGCACCATTTTTTTGTAGTATTGCGTTTGTTGCAACAGTAGTTCCATGAATAAAAAATGAGATGTTAGACATAGTAGAGTTAACATCTTTTATTCCAGTTAAAATAGCCTTAGAATAATCATCAGGTGTAGAAGGTAGTTTTTTCACATTAATTTTATTATCATCTTTCATAAAAATGATGTCAGTAAATGTTCCACCAGTATCAATAGCTAATTTCATTATATATTATTAGGATATAATAATTATATAACAATATATAGTTAACAGAGAAAGAGATAAGAATATAATTAAGATATCAATAATAAATAATGTATATTGGTAGATATTGAATATAATCCACTAAAAAAAGTAATAATAACTGAATGTGTATTTTATAACAATCCGACAACATTAGCAGAATCATTAAAAAACACTATTAATTCAAAAAAACCAACTTTTCTATCATGGGCAGAAGGAGTTCTTTTTAGAATGGTTCCAGATCCTATTTATGAATTAAATTTTTATAACAATCAATCAAAACGAATAGATAATAAAGAAGAATTTTGGGTAATAGTAGCATATGCAGCTGAGAGAGAATATAAACAATCAATTTCAATTGATAATCTAGAAATACCTATAGTAGATGTTACACCAAGTGATTCTTTAAAACAAATTGCAATTTGGATAAAAAAAAATCATAGAAACGATGGAAATAGCGACGGAAAAACTATAATTAAAAAATCAAAAAAAAAGAAATGAAATAACATTATTGAAATAAAATATTATGTAAAATTTTAATATTTAGATAAGTTAAATTTGAGAATATATGATAAATAATAATGAAAAAAAAATTAAATCAATAGAAGTTACTAACAAAAAAATTTCAGAATTATTAAAAGCAATGTCTATGACAGGATTTCAAGGAAAAAAATTATCTCAAATAGTTGATATCTGGGAGCATATGATTAATGATAAAGATGTTACAATAATAATGGGGTATTCTGGATCATTAAGTACTACTGGACAATGGAAGATAATTAACTGGTTAATTGAAAATCATTTCATAGACATATTAGTACCTACAGGAGCAAATATTTCAGAAGATATTGTAGAAGCTATGGGAAATTCATACATACAAGAAAATAATAAAATTGATGATAAAGAATTACTAAAACAAAATTTAAACAGATATTATGACGTATATGGAAAAGAATCAGATTATTTGGAAATGATAGAATTAATATCAGAATTTATATTAACTTTAAAAACAGAATATAATTATAATACAAGAGAATTTTTATTTGAATTTGGAAAATGGTTAAACAAAAAGAATATAGATAGTATTGTAGCTACAGCTGCTAAAAATAACGTTCCCATATATTGTCCAGCCATAGTAGACAGTCCATATGGAGACGCAACTTTAATATGCAAAAATAAAAATTTTAACATAATAATAGATCAAGTAAAAGATTTTAGTGAATTTATGGGTCTAGCAGAGAAAATAAAAGAAGTTGGAGTAATATATATTGGAGGAGGAGTGCCAAAAGATTTTATACAGCTTTTAGCAGTTTCATCACCCCTACAATATAATAAAAAAGATATACCAAATAGAAAAGGAAATAAACATTCAACTACAGATGAATCATATTATCCCCATAAATACGCAATACAAATTTCAACAGATTCACCACAATGGGGAGGATTATCAGGATGCACATTCGATGAGGCGATAAGTTGGGGAAAAATTTTGTCATCTGGAGAATTCGCTCAGTGTTATTGTGATGCAACAATAGCATTACCAATAGTAACACATGCGTTAAATGAGAGAGTGAAAAAAAGAAATCCAAGAGTAGATTTTAAGAAGTTATTTAAAAATAATAAGTTTTAAAAATAAAACAATAAAAGTTTTTAATTAGTTAATAGAATAATATTTGTCTAGTTGAAAACTCCTATTTGTTCATTTGATGCTAAATCCGGAATATTATGCGGTACTTGTGAAAATAAAGTTAAAAATGGTAGTCTAACAAAGGGAGATGTAGAAGTATCAATAAGTTTAACTAAACTAGTAAATAAAATTCCAGAATTAAACAAATTAGAATTTAAAAAAGTTATAGAAATAAATGAATATATGATATTAATTTTTAACGGATTAAGTGCAAATTTTAATAATAACATACATTTGTTTAATAAAAAAATTAGTCAAGAATTAGATAAGAAAATTTGGTCAATAGAAGGTGACTTATCAACAAGAAAATTAATAGAAGAATTATTTAAACCGATAAAAATTTTAACAATAAATATAATTTGGTTACCTGGCGGATCAGAAGTTATGAAAGTAATATTAACAGGAAAGAAACCAAGAGAATTATCTATTAAAATAGATGAAATAAAAGACATTATATCAAAATTAAAAAAAATTAATTTAATTGTAGAATTTGAAAAAAAATGAATTTAATATGAAAAGAACACATTTAATTAGTGAGTTAAATCCAAGTGATTTAAACAAGAAGATAGTTATAGCAGGATGGATAGAAGATATAAGAAAAATGGGATCAATAATATTTATAACAATTAGAGACTACACCGAAATTACTCAAGTTATTTTTAGAAAATCTCATGATAAATTTGAATTAATTGAAAAGATACCAAGACAAAGTATTATTTATGTTCAAGGTAAATTAAAATCAAGTAATGCTAGAGATTTTAATTTTGAAATAGATGGAGAAGATATAGAAATTGTTTCTGAGGCAAATCATCCATTACCTATAGATCCAACAGGTAGAATCATATCTTCTACAGATATTAGAATAGATGCAAGAGCATTAGATGTTCGAAATCCAAAAGTTTCATCTATATTTAAAATACGTCATGGAATATGTAAATATATTAGAGAATATCTTATTGATGAAGGTTTTATAGAAATAAATACAACTAAAATTATTGGTCAGGCAGTAGAAGGAGGAGCTAATTTATTTAAGTTAAACTATTTTGGGAGAAATGCATATTTATCACAAAGTCCTCAGTTATATAAAGAGCAATTAACTCTTTCACTTGAACGAGTATTTGAAATTGCAGATTATTTTAGAGCAGAAAAAAGTAATACAACTAGACATATAAGTGAATTTACATCAGTGGATATTGAATCAGCATTTATGAATCAAGATGATGTAATGACTATTTTAGAGAAAATGATTAATGTAATAATTAAAAAATTAAATATTGAATATTCAAAAGAATTAAATATTCTAGAAAGGGAAATAAAAATCCCTAAAACACTTTTTAAGAAAATATCTTATGAAGATGTAATAAATAAACTCAAAGATACTGGATTAAAAATAGAGTTTGGAGACGATTTAACTGACAGTGCCTTAAGTTTAATTGGTAAAACAAATAAAGAATATTATTTCATAGTCGATTGGCCAAATAACTTAAAACCGTTTTATATTAAATCTAAAGATAATTCAACACAAATATCTACTGGTTTTGATTTACAATATGGAAAAATGGAATTATGTTCTGGTGGAATGAGAATTCATAAAAAAGATGAGTTAATAAGTAAATTAAAAAAAAATAAATTAGATATTAATTCATTTAAAAATCATATAAACACGTTTAATTGGGGAATGCCACCTCATTCTGGATGGGGTTTTGGTCTAGATAGATTTTTAATGATAATAACAGGAACAGATAATATAAGAGAAGTAGTATTATTTCCTAGAGACCCAAACAGATTAACGCCTTAAAGAGCTTTATAACTTTCAGTCCATTTTATATATGCTGCTAACATACTAGTTGAAACAGTAGGCATTCTAGATTTTAATATCTCTTTGAAATCATTCATTGTTATATTTCTAGGAGAGGAAGTAATATCATTATCATTTATATTATCAAATAATTCAGAAACTACACGAAGTTGAACACCCTGACATACATCTCTAATATCACTTCCAGAATAACCATCAAGTAATTTTGCTAAATCTAGAAATTTAATATTATCATGAGTTTTCAAAGAAGAAGTATGCTGTTTCAACATATGAATTCGAGATTCTAAACTTGGTAATTGAACATAAACTCGCTTTTGAAATCGTCGTAGAAAAGCATTATCTAAAGACCAAGGCTTATTTGTAGCACCAA
>CALBXV010000561.1 GCA_937890045.1 uncultured archaeon | reverse complement strand
AATGGTTAAATTATCTTGGGAGTTAATATAATGGCTAGTTCAGCAGAAAAACTATTTAGATTACAAGCAAAAGGTATCTCAGCTAAGAAAAAGCTTGAGAAACAATCCACAGCTGCAGGTAAAAAGGCAAAGAAATGGGGTATGTGGGGAAACATAGGAAGGGGACTAGGTACGATAGTAGGTGGAATGGCTGCTGCCGCATTTGTGCCAGGCTTAGCAGCTGGAGCAGGAGTCTCTGGGTTGTTAGGAATGATGGGTAAGAAAGCCCTTATAACAGGACTTACTACGGCAGTAGGTGGAAAGCTTGCTCAAGGAGCTGGTGTTGGAATAGCGTCTGGAAAGACAGGAGCTGGAGCTGCTAAGAAATGGATGCAAAGTGACCTAACATATAAAGGCCCTCTTTATAAAGGATCACAGGCTGGAGTAAAATCAGATATTGCTGATATGTATTCTGGTGGATTAAAGGCAGGTAGGGATCAATCTTTGATGGCGGGTGCGATGGCAGGATTAGCAGCTGGAGCAAAGACAATTGCTGGTAGTCCTACATTTAAGAAGGCAATTGGTAAAGATTCTATGTCGTGGGATAAATTAACGGGGCCAACAGAGACACCAAAAATAAAAGCTCTCAACAAAGTACCAGCCCCTCAAGTGTCGCGTCTTGAATTACCTAATACAGATAAATTTGCAAGCTTAGGATCAGACCAGTCTTCATTTCAATTTTCAGATCAATTTAAATCGATTGTAAAAGCAGGGAAAAAGAGACAATTCAAGGAGGCAGCTTCAGCTTGGCAGGGTGGTAGCATAGGATAAATTATGGCATACGGAGATTATTGGAAAACAAAGTCAGGACAAGGTGGTGAAGACTGGTCTGGGCAGGGATGGACAGGTGGTACTTATAATCCCCAGCAAAGTCAAGGATCATTTGATATGTACTCCGCTAGTCAATCACAATTGGCGGGTCATTATGGTATAAGCTCTGAAATGTCAGAGTTCCTACCAACATACGCAGAGGAGTATGGACAAAGAGAGGAGTTACTTGGAAGAAGGGAGGCCGCTGGAACAGAGAGTTTGTATGCGGGAGCAGAAACACAAGCAGGTGGACTCATGGCAAGTACGGGAACGAGTCTATTTGACTTAGCTGAGCAAGAACGTGGTATGGTTGCACAAAGGGGTATGAAAACAGGAAGAAGGTCTGGACAGGCTGGTAATATTTATAATCAATACATGGCTAGTATGCAAGGGGCAGCATCTCAGAGAACTGGTGGATTACAAGAGATGGGATTCGCAGGTGAAGAAGAGAGACTTGGATACGAGTCTGGGTTTAGAAGTAACTTGTTTGATATGATGTTAAGATTAAAACAGATGGAAGAAGACTAATGGCTTATATAGGCGAACAACAGTTTAGACAGCAGCAAGGAGGAGGGTTTGATCCTTATAAACTCCTATCCATTATGGCTCTTCTTAATAGAATGGGAGGAACTCAACAAACAGGGGTCACTGATGCTAGTGCGCTATTAACAGGATTAGGTCAGTTGAATGCTGATAGTCCTCCAGAGCTAGCAGACGAATTAATAAATAGAGCTAAAGATTATGATTGGGGAGAAAATGATGGAATGGAGAATTTAGCGGATATAGTAATCGATAAATATACCGCTGGCGCAGAACAGAGAAATGTCCTATTGACTAAGCTAAAAGATTTAGATGCGGTGGGAAATGTAGTGGAGAAAGCGGCGCAGACAGGCAATCCATTCACTTCAGAAGAACGCAACTCTCTAATGAAGTCTATAGATTGGATAGAAAAAAATGAACTTGTTATAGACGATTTTGGTGGAAAGATGTTGAATCAGAAAATGGATAATTATCTCTCTGGATTCCAATTAGGACTGGAGATGGAACATGCGGTAGATATATTGGGCAAGGTTCGTGACCCCAGAAAAGAGACATTGCTGAATATTTTTAAGAAGGGTGGTGATCTAATGACTCCTGATGTTCCATTCGGCCCTGGGTCAGGTTTTGTTCTTCCTGGGGGAGATGAGGCAGAAAAGTACTTAGCTGAAATTAAAATAAATGAGATTGCATCAAAGATACCAATTATAACGAAATCAGATAAGATTTCTAGTGATGTTGATTGGCTTCGGAGAGATTTAAAGTTTACAAAAGAAGGTCTTGAATTTGAGGGAGAGGTACTTCCTGATGATTTTGTTGAAAATTCTTTAAAAGGAGAATGGTTTCCTGCTCTTAGAAAGAGCATCGAAGAAGTTGAAAGAGAAATGGCAAAAAGTACTGATTTGTGGGATGGGCCATCTGGAACTTTTGTAAAGAGAATAAATCTAGATAATCAACAAACGATGGATGCCTTAAATGTTGTTATGAGAGATATTAGTGGAGGGAAAGAACATCTTGCAATCATGTGGAATGAAGGAGCAGAGCCCTCTTCTATCCTTGCTGTAAATCAAGCATGGCACATGCCAAGTGCTCAAAGAGGTGGTGGGGGAGCAACTGACGAACAAAGAATGAAGCGAGTCGGTGATATGGTTAGAGCGCATTCAGAATTATATAAAAACACTATAACACAAACTCTAAGCGTTATTCCTGGTATGAAAGATGATATGGAAAGGATGGCTACTTGGGGTATATCTGGAAATCCAACATTTGAAATCCTCGGGAATCAAAGAAATCTGTCTGCTGTAGCAACTGTAAAGATGCTTGATGCAAATGGTGGCCTTAAAAAGCTAGGAGCTGGAGCCTGGTCTATGAATAAGGAGACAGGTGAACCTGTAAATGTAAAAAAACTAATTGAATCTGCTATACTTGGTAATAAAATGGCAGCTAATGAAATAATGAATAAATGGTATAATCTATATGTACATCAGGGTGGTGCCGCAGCGGGAGAGTGGAGAACTGATGTGAGCATGCAACGATATGACGAGGGAGTACCACAGTATAATTATGTAGCAAATATAGACCTTTCATGGGCGCCAAAAAATATGGGTGACAATAAGAAAAATGCGTTAAAGGCGTATGTAGATTATTGGAAGTTCCATGATGATATGATGAAATATCCGTGGGGTTCCATACATGATTATCTAGGCGGTGTATTTCCTGGGCAGTCAGAAAGAAATGTACGAAATGCACTAGATAATATTGATCCAGCGACACTCTTAGAAGACACTCAATCTTTGTCTATGGAAAGGATTAGGGAGAGGTTCCCTGTAAAGTCAGACGCAATTGATAATTCTATTTCTATGATTTCTTCTGTCAGTGATTCTAGTGTTGCCCCACCAGGCCCACTAGACAGTGTAATGGACAGTCTAACAACAGCCTTTTCTTCATCTCCTTTAGATTCCCTTTCTTCTTCATTAGATACATTAGAAGCTCAACCTGATTCTATGTATGCTCTGCAGGCAGAGCCAACTATGGAAGAAAGAATAGCGGAATACGAACAGATAAAGAGTGACGCTCCCCTACTTGGCCCAGGTTCTAATGTTCGACATCTTGATCCTAGATTAGAGTATGATATGACTACAATGGAAATGACTAAAAAAGATAGTGCTTACATTAAGAATACGACACAGGAAATGCTGGCTAGCCCTACAGCAATGAATGAAAAAGAAATAAAGAAGATGCTTACAGATGATTTGATGGATCAGAAACAAATGTATCAATATAGGATGGACGCTGGCCCCAGATTAGACGAAGCTCTCTCTAAACTTGACAGAGAATCTAGGGCTATGGCATATGCACAACGAGATGTATCTAACCAGCGCCTCAGTCTTGAAAATTTAGAAGAAGTTTCGGACATAAGTAATCCTCAAAATATGAAAGATGTTGTGAGGTTTGCAAAAAGGGACTTAAAAGAAGCTAGAAAATGGTTTTTAGAAGTTAAAGATATACCTGGCGCTAGAGATGCTCCCTATGCATATGCAAATCAGCTCTTACAGCTTTCCAAGTCTATAGAAAGAATGAGAGATATTGATATGAATCCAGCGGTAGCAAAGGAATTTAAAAAACTTATGAAAGTGTTAACATCGCATACAAAGAACTTATCACCCGAGATAGTAGAATTAATAGAGAGTCTTCGATCACTTCCATCTGGTGGCATAACAGCTTCATCTTCTTAATGTATGCAGAATTACTATTCTATTACTGAATTTGCGGATGTACTAAGAAATAAATATCCTGGCCAGTTTGATATTTTCGATGATGATAATTTCTTAGTAAGAAATCTTCTCCTAAAATATCCTGATTTATCTAAACGTCTAAATCCAGACGATCTCTACGAAATATTCCCTGAGTATAAGCCTATGTCTGTTGAGATGTATGAAGATTATGGAGAGAGTGCTAGAGCTCCATTTGGAACGAGGTTTATGCATAGTTCTAAGTCGATGTTGCTTGACGTTGTTACGACTGGCGGTGACTTACTTGGTGTAGACAATATAAGAGAATGGTCTAAGGGTATTAAAAATGATTGGATGAGACAAGACCCATCGCTTCAGGCTTATATGCTATGGAGAGAAGACGAGCCAGTTAGTCGAGAAAACTTCATGGATTTAGACATGATAGAGCGTGGTTTTGGCGAAATGCTACCCTCTTATGCAGCTATGTTTGCAGCCGCTGGCATAGCTACTGTTGCTAGTGCTCCTGTTGGACTGGTAACTTTAGCAACAATAGGTACTTTGGAAGGTACTAGTGAGTATGTGGAGGCCAGAGATATATTAGAGAAAAAGGGTGTTCCCGATAATGAAGCTAAATTGACTTCTGGATTAGCTTCACTTGCTTATGGAATTATAGCAGGATACCTTGAGCGCATTCCATTCTTCCATGCCATTAGAAGATTTCCAGGCCTTAAAACTGAGGTTGGAAAGAAGATGCATAGCAGACTTATGAACGCTATTACTAATAAGGTGTTTTCAAAAGGTCTTGGGTCTCAGAGTTTCTGGGCTAGGCTTGCATCTAAGGGTGGAGTTATTGGTACTGAGGCTATTGATGGTATGTTTACTGAAGCTGTGACCGAGGCTGCGCAGGGTCTATCACAGAATGTTATCAACTGGGGACTAGAGAATGGTTGGGGTGATACTCCTGATGAAGTGATGTCTAATATAACAAAGGCTACTAGAGAGGGTCTAAAGGATCAAGAATTAATAGAGCAGGCATACGGTGGTGCAATAGGTGGTGGTATATTTAGTGGATTTGGAGGAGCAGTTGGGGGAGCTAAGAGACAGAAGGAAACAATAGATTACATTGATGATTTTGGAGAGACTGTAGCACAGAAAGCTTCTGATGCAGCGCATGGTGTACCCCCAACATCTGCTCCCGCGGCCCCACCTGTAGGTGATGGAGAGTTTACAGCTCCAACCTTTCTAGAATCACTTGCATTTGACGCTCCTGTATATAATTACTCTACCCTTGCAGTTGATGAAGATAAAGCAGCTGCGGCTGCTGAATCCACTAAGGATATTGAGTCATATCAAGAAAGAGCAGTCAAATTCATTGAAGAGATGGGTGATCCGACACTAATAGATGAGCTCTCAGAATCCGCCAGATCGAATCTTCTTCATGGAGTGGGTAGATGGTTCAAAGAAGAAGGAATATTACCCGCAGACGCTAAAATATCAACGGAGAAGGTACGTTCTATGTTGGATCGGATAGCCACTGGCAAGGCAAAGATAGGAACTTCTATTGAAACAGCTCCAGGCGGTGATTTAGTAGGAGTTGTTAAGACATTACTAGCTGATGATATTGTTAAAGCTAAGCTAGAAAGCGACATCCAATTTATGATGGAAGATTCTCAAGTGAACATGGCTGATTTAAATATAGGAGACATGGTTGTAGAGGAAGACCCATCTATTACAGCGGTTGAAGGGCAAATAGATGTAGTTACAGAAGAAGCCGTGCAGGCTATATCTGATGAACAAAAAGCAGATATGTTATCCGTTGGTGATAATGTAACAATAGTTGGAGTTGATAAGCATCAGGGGAAATCAGGTGAGATATTAAAGAAGACAAAGAAAGGGGTAGTTTTAAAGGTAACATTACCAGATGGTAAGAGTAAGCAAATTACATTCCCTTACAAATTTATAGAACCAGCAGACATAGTAACAGAGAAGAAATCCGCTAGGGATTTAATAGAGGATGAGATAGAAATCTATAATGTAAAAGGTGAGAAATATACGGCAAAAGTAACAGCAAGAAGTGAGGCGGGATCAATAATGGTTCTCAATCAAGAAGGGGAGGAGGTTATTCTTGATGATGATCTCACGGCTGTAACTCAGGATGTGAATAGTCCTACTTATCAAATACAATCTGCTGGTCTTAGTGCTACTAGTCAGGGCGAAGTGGTTAGTGAAATGTCTAATGAGCAGTTAGCAGAGATAGAAAGCGAATTAGCTGAAAGATTGCAAAAAGTGGCTGGGTCAGGGCAGGGTGCCGAGCAATCAGCATTTATGGATTTAAATGCAGTCAAGCTGGCGGCTAGGAAACCTGCAGAAGAAAGAGCTGAGGAAGAGCCACCACCAAGATTCTTTCCTAAGCCTGGTATTGGCGCAATGGAAAAAGCAAGGGCTAAGGATAAAGCGGTACCACCCCTTACTCTTGAAGACATAGACAATGAATTAAGACCAGACCCTAAACGTACAGTCGCAGCTATTGTAAAAGCTCACGAAGGTGAATTTACTAAAAGCCAAGCTAAGTCTGTTTATGATAGCATGCGAAAAAGATATGCAAAATTTAAAAAAGACCCTATTGCATATCTTAAAGCTGAAATTAAACAGAAAGAAGATGGTCTGAAAAAAGGTACATACAAAAAAACAAATACTAAAAAGTATGTACAAGAAAGATTGGCTCAAGAGAAAGCTCTCCTTAAGAATCTAGAGGGAGCTCCAACAGAAAAGGAGGAAGAACCTCAAGAGACAGTTATAGCTGAAGCTCCTGTTGAAGCTAAAGAAGGTGTGTCCTTTGATGAGTCTGGTGCTATGGTGATTAGGCAGTCCCCTATGAGTGGAAAGAAACATATGATGTTTATTCCTGGGGCTACTGAGCAGCAGTTTAGAGACTGGCAAGAGAAGGGATTACATATTCAAGATGCATTTCCCAATCTAGATGCACCAGAAAGAGAGTTTTTACTAAGTGGGATGACTCCAACTGAATGGGAAGCTGCTTTCCCACCAGAGCCAGATGAGACTCCGTATAAAGTTATTGATGGCCCATTCAAGGGAGCTATAGTTGTTACCGATGAAGATGGAATAGTTACAGCATTTGACAAACCACCAGATGTAGGGTGGAATGCGGATATGCAAGAGAAGGATGTCATTGGACAGCCACTTGACTTTATAGGAGACCCGAATGAGTTAAAAGAGATAGGGGGTACTCTAGAAGATGTCGCTGCGAGAAAAGCCGCAGAAGAAGAGGGAGATAGTCCAGAGTTTGATAAGTTACCTGATCCTGTTGAGGGATCACCAACAATGACATATACTGGTGTTGGGTCTAGGGATACTCCATCTGATATTAGAAAACAGATGAATGAAGTATCTAAAGTTTTGGAAAAGGCTGGATATACTGTAAATACTGGTAATGCTAAAGGTGCTGACGCGGCATTCAGATATGGCGTAGAAAAGAAAAATATATTTACACCGAAAGATGCTGATGATGATACAAGAAAGATCGCAAAGGAAATACATCCTCTTAAAGAAAAGTTAACAAAAGAGAAGGGGTTAGACTTACATGCTAGGAATACATTCCAAGTTTTTGGTAAGAACCTAGATACTCCTGTTGATTTTGTCCTAACTTGGACTAAAGATGGTGCTGTTAGGGATGAGGATGCACCTGGGAGCGGTAATATAAGAACTATAAAAACTGGAGGTACTGGACAGGCAATATCTCTAGCTAGTCTAAAGGGTATCCCAGTTATAAATATGGCTAACGAGGGGTGGCAGGATCAGTTGATTGCGGTAGTTGGAGATCAAGCAGGAAAAGCTGGTAAGAATGCTCTTGTTGAACTTTTCAAGACAACACCTATGGTGGCAGAGGATGAGGAAGAGGACGTAACAAATGTTGATGAAATAAATGATATAAAATTAGATAGAAGCATAGCGGCAGCTGAAAGATACAACAAAACTGGTAATCTGTCTATGATAATAAGAGGAGAGATACACGATCTTACTGATGAAGAACTTAAAAAGATGGATGAAATTGAAAAGGCAGAGGGGGGCATATATAAACTGGGCCCTAAGGAAGTTGCTCAACAATTAGAATTTTTTCAATTAAAGGTAACCGTATTTAAAAGAGTTACGGGAGAAAGTGTTCGTAAGGATACACCTAAAGCTGAGAAGCCTCTTACTCCTGCTGGTATTAAGACGAAAAATTTTCGTACCATGACGGAGAGAAAAAA
>CALBXV010000560.1 GCA_937890045.1 uncultured archaeon | reverse complement strand
GGGTTAATTAACTGGGTCATATTTGCTTTCCTCAATTCATAGTTTTATTATTTATGCAAAAAGAAGGCCCCACCTTTCAGCGGGGCCTTTCTGCAATTTTATATTAGAAAGTAAAATCTATCCAATGAGGTACAGTCGCACTGCCTAAAATCGAACCACCCGCTTCAGCAGCAAGAGTATAATTACCTTCACGTTTTATAGGTACCGCCTTTATGGTTCTCTTATCTACTCCAGTGTTCGGTCCAGCAACACCAGTAGAAGCATAATTAGAATTATTATCATCTAATACTAATAGAAAATCTGTATCAGTAGTAGCAACATTATAATAATATGGCTGTTTACCATTTGGTAAAGCTGAAATGCTAGCTATAGGATTTTCTTCAGCACTATCATCAGTTAGTGTTCCTTGCTTTGTATAAGTTGATGGTATTCTCATATACCCTACCACCAATACACTATGGCCAACTATCTGTCCACAAGTATCCGTACTACCTTCATAACTTTCATTTATTCCATGATCTTGTGATCCATCAATATCAGGACTAGTGCCCTGGTTGAGGTCAAAATAATAATCTTGAATAGCAAAATCGGTCAATTTTCCAGTATTAGTAGTTTCTGGAGGAAGAATCCTATTATTATTAAAATGGGATTTCGCAAAAGTTGTAGAATCTTGCCTCAGGGTCCATCTTTGAAAATGTGCTATTACAGGAATATTTTGATCTATCATATTAAAGATTTGTGCAAAGAAATCAGCATATGTTGTGCCAGTTCCGGCTAATGGTCCTTGTTCAGGCTCCGAAGCATTTGAATTTGCGTAATTGATAGATTCTTGATTATAAAAAAATGATACTACTCCCTGGCCGGCATCCACATTAGTTACACCAGCTTGCCTTAACCATTCCTTTAGACCTATTAGAGAATTCCAGGCCAGAGTTCCTTTTTTGGCCGATCCGCCAGGGAACGCTCTTAATGTGTTATCATTAGAACCTAAATCGTTAGTATTAAAGTACCAACCAAAGTCAGAAAGATTATTATTCTCTTGAGCATAAGTTGCCCGACCGGGCCGAGCACCTTCTTCCCATTGGTAATTATGATACCATACGTCTCCAGGATATTCAGAATCAGGCCAGGCTATACTAAATCCAGGTACATTATTAAAGGTTAAAGCTCCAGCACCGCCCATACCAATAGGATTCATTACATATCCTAACCATTGGGCTGCCGCAGTGGGTAGGCACCAGTCAAATCTCTCAGCACTCCTGTTGACATCCAAAGCATTATAGCAATTTGGTTGTAACCACCAGCCCGGCATTCCGTCAACCAGTTTTAGAGTAATACCCTGGTCTCCTGTTTGTGTTGTCCCGGCCGGTTGTGTTGTAACAGTACCACCAAATGGCATATAACTCTCTTGTGTTGTTTGTAATTGAGCTGAAGAATCTCTGGGCCCCGTAGTGTTTACTAATGGGCTTCCTAAACTCAATAAATCTGCGTCTGTTAATCGTAATCTCCTAAAATCTACATCACCTGCATTAGTTACTGTATTAAACTTCCACATACCTAAACCAATAGAGCTTAAAGTGCTCTGACTAGCACTCATCCAACTAGGTAATATAGGAGCGAAAAATTTAATTTCTACATCACCAGTATCCGGCGGAATATGTAATGAGTATAAATTTTCATAAGGAACTTCTCTACTGTATTGCATCATATTAGCGTGAGCAGTTGGAGCACCTGCTAACCCTGCATTTAAAAATCCAGAAAAGTTGCATCCTTCCAATTGATGAGCTGTGGAAGTAATAGTTACACCATCAGACTGTCCTGAAGTTCCGGCATTTACAATAATAGTATCTCCGGATGAAGGACTGGCCGGAAGTTTAATCTCAAATCGTCTGGAAGTTAAATCTTTATTCCCAGTATAACTTACTCCATGATCCGATTTAGGAACTGTAGTTTTACCAGCCGGACCGCGAGAGGTATGAGTTGGTAATGTATCTATTAAAATCGTATCACCAGCTACAGCACTATATGAATCTCCTAATGCCTGAGCTGTATTAATAGTTTTTGTATATTGATTGCCTTGAGTTTGTTGAGCTCTTACGTTACTAGCAGTTGCCATATTAATTTTCCTCTACGATCCAGCCTCTTGTTGTGTTATAATATACGAATGTCATACCTGCCTCATTATAATCCATTAAGAAATTAGTAGCAACACCTTGTATCTTGCCACCGTTAGGATCTAAAGAGATATTGTTACTGTTAGCATTACCTGTGCCATCAATTACTTTAATCAATTCTCCTAATGTTCCGGAAGCGGGAAATGTAAGTGTAATGGCCGAACTAGTATCTACAATATAAGCGTTACCAGCAACTACTGCCTGATTCGCTGTTACTTCACTCCAAGCAAAATCAGATGCGCTTGTTAAGTAGCCGGCGCTTGCGTGATTACCCCAACCATATGCTGTATCCCATTCACCGACTTTTGTGTCCGTGATGTTGTTGGTCCCCATATCAATTGTGTTACTGTTAGCGTCAAGTGTGCCACCGAGTTGTGGGGAAGTATCTTCCAATAATGCTGCCAGCCCACTACCAGCGGCAGTTATAGATAATCCGCCGGCTGTAGAACCATCAGATATCTTTAGGGACCTAACGCTAGGGTCATAAAACAAATCCCCAACATTACCTATAAACTCGGATGAAACTGTGCCTCCTAATTTTTCTAGAAAAACTCTATATACTACTGCCATTTTTTTCTTCCTGTTTCGTATTATTGTTTGTAATATTTATAAAAATTTCTTCCTAAAAACGCACAAAAAACCCCACTTCTCGTCAGAAGTAGGGTCTTTCGACTAACGGGAGGATCAGAGGATATCGGGTGCAAGCAGAGCCTTGTTCATGTTCCTATAATTGTTAGATTTTCTATCATATATATTGCCTACGGTATATGTGTAGGTCTTTTCCTTAATATTGCGATTTTACAACTTCACAACACCTG
>CALBXV010000559.1 GCA_937890045.1 uncultured archaeon | reverse complement strand
TCACTTTTAAAACTGGATCTATCTACCAGGTGGTTGGGTCGGATAACCCGGATCGTTTGGTTGGTGCTAATCCTATTGGTATTATCTTATCTGAGTATGCTCTACAAGATCCTAGAGCTTGGGACTATATTCGGCCCATCCTTTTAGAAAATGAGGGGTGGGCCGTTTTTATTTATACACCTCGTGGGAGAAACCATGGGTATACCTTACTAAATCACGCTAAGAAAAACGCAAAATGGTTCACACAAGTTCTGTCTGTTAATGATACAATGGCAGTGCCTGTTGAGGCAATCGACGAGGAACGAGAAGCAGGAATGCCTGAAGAACTTATTCAACAGGAGTTCTATTGTTCTTTCGACGCAGCCTTAGTAGGGGCGTATTACGGGAATCATATGAAAGCGGCACTTGATACCGGGCGTATTGGCCAATTCCCGTATGACAGCCAACTGATGGTCAATACCGCTTGGGATTTAGGTATCGGCGATCAGACTGTTATTCTATTCTACCAGGTGCTTGGTCAGCAAATACGTATCATAGATTGTTATTCTAATTCAGGAGAGGGTTTACAGCACTATGTTAACATCTTGGAAAAGGGACATCGATCACAATACGTATACGGGAATCATTATGCACCACACGACATCATGGCCAAGGACCTCTCAACGGGTCGAACGCGCCTTGAGACTGCACAATCATTGGGACTCCGTTTCAGGGTGGTCCCGAAAATGTCAATTGAAGATGGTATCGAAGCAGTGAGATCTATCCTGTCGAGGATTTATTGGAATGAAGACAAAAATACGGAGCATCTTATTGAAGCGGCTAGACAGTATAGAAAAGAATGGGATGATAAGAAACGTTGTTTTCATGACCGTCCTTATCACGACTGGACTTCTGATTTTATGGACGCTTTGCGATATCTTGCTCTTTCTGTTCGAAGGGAAACTATGAAGAGAGAGCCATTACCAACACATGCTGAGCATGAATATAATATAATAGGAATCTAATCATGGGCGGATCACCTTCAATACCAACACCTCCCCCATTGCCGCCGCCACCTCCGGCGCCGTCAGCGGACAGAGAGGATCCTGCAATCGCAGCCTCTAGAGAAAAATATAAAACAGCAATGTCTGAGCGTACCACGCGGAAAGGAACTGTTTTAACAAAACAAAACCGCGAGGGTCAATTGATGGGAGAAGAAGCGAGTATAACTAGGACTAAACTCGGGGGAGGAATGTAATGCTTAATTCAAGCGATCGAGACAAGATCGATATATATACAGGTCGTTTTGAACAGTTAAGAAATTTACGTTCTAATTGGGAAGGGGTATGGACCGATATTACCAATTATGTTCTTCCTAATAGAGGTGATTTCACTGTTACTCGTGCAAAAGGATCTCCACGACAAGATCTTATATACGATGGTACTGGACCATGGGCCAATGAACAATTAGCAGCGGGGCTTGCTGGATTTCTTACTTCCCCCACACAGCGTTGGTTTAAATTGAAAATGTCTGATCCTAAACTAGATCGGCAGAAATCTTCTAGAGAATACCTAGAAAAAGTAGAAAACATTTTATACGACCATGTGTTTAATTCCCCTCATACTAATTTTACTCCGCAAACACACGAACTATATTTAGATGTAGGAGCCTTTGGTACTTCAGTAATGCTGATTGAAGATCAATCTAAGGGAATTAATTTCCAGACATTCCACTTAGGTAACTGTTATATTGCAGAAGGTATGGATGGTAAAGTAAATACTGTATATAGAACATACTTAATGACTGCTAGGCAAATTATGGAGAAATACGAAAATGTATTCTCTAAAGAACAAGTCGAAGTATTCAAAAAGAAACCTTACGAAGAACACGAATGTCTCCATATCGTCGAACCTAACGACCAGTTCTTACCTGATTCTGTTAAAAGTACTAACAAAGAATATATTTCTGTATTCATTTTCTTGGGAAACGAAAAAGCAATCCTTGAAGAATCTGGTTACGATGTTTTTCCGTACGTAGTTCCTCGGTGGCAGAAAACAGCAGAAGAAACTTATGGACGTGGACCAGGATCCACTGCGCTACCTGATATTAAGATGGTCAACGAGATGATGAAGACCATAATTAAGTCCGGACAGAAAGTTACTGATCCGCCGCTGATGGTTCCTGATGATGGATTTCTTCTTCCTATCAGGACTACACCCGCGGGTATTAACTTCTATAGGTCTGGTTCGCAAGACCGTATTGAACCGCTTCCTGTCGCGGGCCGTCTTGATATTGGGTTTGATTTATTAAAGCATAGACATGAGCATATAATGAGAGTCTTTCATATAGACGTTATGCGTATGAAAGAAGATGGTCCTGAGATGACTGCAACTGAAGTTATGGCTCGTCAAGAAGAAAAGATGAGGAACATAGCTCCTATGACAGGACGAATGCAAGTTGAGTTCTTAGCTCCAATGATACGTAGAACTTATCATATAGCTAATCGGCATAAGATTATTCCTCCTATACCCCCTACGCTAAAAGGTCGAGGTATAGATATTCAGTACTCTTCTCCTGTTGCAAGGGCTCAAAAATCTTCTCAGTTGCAAAATGTCACTAGATTATTAGAGGCCTTTGTTCCTCTTATTAATATAAAACCAGAAATGGCGGATAACTTTAACGGGGATAAATACTTTGAATGGGCGCATGATCTGCTAGATGCCCCAGAAGTAATACTCGAAACTAAGGAAAAAGTACAACAAATAAGACAAGGTAGAATGAAAGCACAGGAAGGTGAAATGCAAAAACAAGATATGGAAAGAGCAGCAGCTGGAGGAGTTGACGTAGCTAAGGCGCAAAATTTAATGCAAGACGCTTCCGAACAATGATGTGGATATTGGTGCTTGTTATGTTCTCAGGACCTTATGAACTTAGTGGAGTTGACACACTAGGAATATTTATTAGCCAAGATGAGTGTATCGGAGAATTAAATAGGGCTGTTCAGATACAGCCTCATAATTCTTCAATAGCATGTGTTCCAACTAAAATGCCTACTTTCATATGAAAGATATATTAGAAAAAAGATCAGCAATACACGACGATTGTCAAGCTATATTTAACACCCCAGCAGGAGCTCGAGTTTTAAAGCATTTAATTAAGTCACAATACGTCATAGATCCAGTATATAATAAGGGACAGACCTGTTGTGATACGGCTAATAAAGACGGGAGGAGATCCGTGGTTTTATCACTAATAAAGTTTATTAACAAAGATCCTAGTTACTTTCACAAGTTAATGGACGAAATTGAACAGGAGAATACTTATGGCAATTGACGACGATGGAGCCTCTACTGAACCAGTAGAACAAGCAACTACTTTAACAGAAGGTCAGTTTAACTTTAAAGAGCATCTAGCACCAGAATATAAAGATCATACCGCATTAGCTGATATCAATGACGTGAACGGTATGGCAAAATCTTATATTTCTGCCCAGGAAATGATAGGACAGCAGCGTTTACCGATGCCAGTAGCAGAAGCAGATCCTTCTGAATGGTCACGTTTCTACGATTCTGTTGGACGTCCACAAGGACAAGATGGTGATGGTTATAAATTTGATATTCCTGAAGGAACCACTCAGACTGAAGACGCCGTTGAAATGGAAAAGTTTTTTAGAAAATCTATGCATGACGCTGGATTAAGTCAAAAACAAGCGCAGGCCATGTATAAATCATATGGGGAGTTCTCAGGACAATTCTCTGAAAAGCAAGCAAATACTACAGCTGATATGGAAAAACAGTGGGATACGGATATTCGACAGGAGTTTGGTCTTGCTTATACAGACCAACTAGAATCCGCTAAAGCGGCGGTTGAAGAGTTTGGTAGCGATAATTTAAAACAGTACCTCGATGAAAGTCGATTAGGTAACCACCCAGAGATGATAAAATTCGCTGCAAAAATCGGAGCCGAGCTTATTGAAAAAGGATCACAAGGAAGAGCAGGGCGTCAGGGTACCTCTGTTCTTACTCCTGATCAAGCTAAAAGCGAGATTGCTCAGTTACATAGTAACACTCAATTCATGGAAGCATATCATGGATCAGGTCCTTCTCATGAAGAAGCAATCCAGCGAATGACCGCCTTGCATGATTTCGCGTATCCACCTACGGAGGAATAAATGAAAAAGAAGAAAAAGAAAACTGTAAAAGAAGTTGCAAAAGCAGTTCCACATTTCCTTTTTCCTGCTGCAAGCAATATTAGAAATATTATAGATGCTGCTAAATCTAAACCTAAAAAGAAAAAACCCACTGTTCGTCAAATAGTACAATCAGAACAGAGAAAACAGTCAAAGAAACCGAAGAAAAAGAAAAAATGATCACGGAGGAATAATGCTAAAAATAACTAGACCGGCGTCCTCAAAACAGCGTTCAAAGAAGGATAAAGAACGCAAAGAG
>CALBXV010000558.1 GCA_937890045.1 uncultured archaeon | reverse complement strand
AACTTATCATCCCAATCACCGCTATCAACTTTTTTAATAGCATCTTTAGCACTAAGACCTTCGATTTTTACACCCATACTTACACATGAACCTATAACCTCTTTTGCGACAGATTTAAGAGTAGTAGCATATGACGAATCAATTTTTGACTTAGATATTTGTAATAATTGATCTAAAGTTAAATTTCCAATAATTTCTTCATTTGGTTTACCTGATCCTTTACTTACACCCAATTCTTTAGAAATTAAGGCGGAAGTTGTAGGTAAACCTACTTCTATCTCAAATTCTTTATTATCAGTATTAACATGTATTTTAACTGGGACACGCATGCCCTTATAGTCTTTAGTTTTTTCATTAATAGCATCAACAATAGACATTATATTTACACCCAGCGGACCTAAAGTAGGACCTAGAGGTGGACCAGCATTAACTTCACCTGCTACAACTAAAGCAGGAATTGTTTGTATATTATCCATTTACTTCCTCACTTTTAGAATTAGAAGGCTCTTCGCTTTCAGAATCAGAAGATCCTGCGCTTTTAGAAGCAGAATTTTTTTCAACTAATTTTAGAGAATTAACATCAATAGTAATTGGTAAAGTGTATGGTGCTTCAAGTAATACTATAGTTAATTCAGATTTTTCTTTTTCAACACGAGTTATTTTTGCTCTCATACCTTTAAAAGGTCCAGAAACAACTTCAACTATATCATCAAGATCAAGTTCAGACAAGATCGATTTAGGAATAAGAAATTTTTCAACGTCAGAAAATTGTATTACACCAGGAATTTGATTTTTAACATGCTTAAATCCATATACACTTTCACCAACAGAATGTGCATTAGCAGCTTCAACAAAAACATATCCTTTAAGCGCATCCAATACTAGAACTGAATATACTGGTTTATTTTTATTTTCTGGGATTTGTAATCTAATATTGATAAACGTTGCTACTGTTTTTTCTTGACCTGCAGTAATTTTTACTGCAAATAGTCTACCACGTTGAACTTGATTTGAAACATTATTATTCAATTTATTACGACCCCATCATTTTAATATAAGCAGCTGCAAATTGAATTATAAATCCGATTGTACCAACCACACCAATCCCAAGACCTACTAATCTAAGATATAATAAAAATTCTGTTTTATCTGACTTTCGTGAAAGTTTCAGAGTATTTATTATAGACTTTAGAAATAATTTAATATTCAATTTTTAGCACTAATATATTTTGAGAAATTATGCAAAGTATTTAATCTTTTCAAAATCATGAAAGATTTAAAACTTTTTAATAATTTTATTAGAGATAATGAGAAAATTTTTGATAGTAGCTTCAGAGAAAGATTTAGCTAGTATGAATATTGCAAACAATATTATAGACACAAATAATTTTATAGAAATTGAAAGTTTTGAGAAAGGGCGTTTATACAAAAAAGATGATTTATTATTAACAATATTAAGAGATAATTTAATTGAAGTAGATTATTTAGATAATTATTTCAAAGTTAGAACATATGTATTTCTCTCTAAACATATGTCTAAAGACAAGATTCCAGCAATAACTGCTCATTTTACAGGTAATTTTTCAGCAGATAATAAATTTGGAGGTAATCCAAATGAAATAGCAATCACATTTCCGAGCCTACATAAAAACTTAATCAGAGAATTATGGAATAGAAAAAACAAAATAATAGATTATGAAATAGTAACTGAGCCTACACATCATGGCCCTACAAATTTAACTAATCCAATGATATTTCTAGAGTTGGGTTCAAGTATAAAAAATTGGACAGATAAAAAAACTGGTAAAATAATAGGAGAGACACTAATAGAATGTATAAATAATTTTAAGTTTGCAAAAAAAATAGCTATTGCTTTAGGTGGACCGCATTATTCACAGAAATTTACAAAAATATTAATTGAAAGTGAGTATGCAATAGGAACAATAGTTCCAAAATATGCATTACCTTATATTAATGAAGATATATATAAATCAATTATAAAACAAACTATAGAAAAAATTGAATATGTTATAATTGATTGGAAAGGATTAGGAAAAGAAAAGCAAAGAATTATGGAAATAGTGAATAAACATAATTTAAATATTATAAAAATATAAAAATAAAATGACAATGGAAAATGAATAGAAATTTTTTAGAAGTATACAATTTAACAAAACAAATTCCTAAGGGTAAAATATCAACATATAAGGAAATAGCAAAGTCTTTAGGAAATAAGAATTTAGTAAGAATTGTAGGTCACATATTAAGTAAAAATACAGACAGAGTAAACATACCATGTCATAGAGTAATTAGAAGTAATGGAGAAATTGGTGGATATACATCTAAAAACGGTATAAGTGAAAAAATAGAGATTTTAAGATCTGAAGGGATAAAAATAATAGATAAAAAAATAGTAGATTTAGATATTTATTTATTTAAGCAATTTAAACTATCTTAAAAAGTTCTATTGATCATTAAGAATAAGATATAACAATGATTTTTGTATATGTAAACGATTTTCTGCTTCTTGCCAAACAACTGAATGCTTACCATCAATAACATCGTTAGTAACTTCATGATCACGATGAGCAGGTAAGCAATGCATAAATATATAATCAGCAGAAGCATTTTTCAATAGTTTGGAATTAACTTGATATTTTGGTAAAAAGGATTTTAGTCTTATTTCTTTTTCAGATTCATCACCCATGGATACAAATGTATCAGTCATAATTACAGTAGAATCAATAACTGCTTTATTAGGATCATAAATAATTTCAATATTAGAATCATTAGTTTGACTTATTGTTTTAGAGTAATTCAGTACTTCAGAATCAGGTTCATATCCTTTAGGACATGAAATAGTAACTGAGATCCCAAGTTTAGCACAACCTAGAATAAGACTATTACATACATTGTTACCATCACCAATCCAAGTAATTTTTGTTTTTGAGAAATTAGGTTGAAATTCTCTAATTGTTTGTAGATCAGATAGAATTTGGCAAGGATGATATAATTCAGATAATCCATTGATAATAGGTACTTTAGAAGAATTAGATAATTGAATAAGATCAGAATGATTAGTTCTTGCAACAATTATATTAATATAACAGGAGAGTGCATTAGCAGTATCTTCAATTGTCTCACTGCGAGATAATTGTAAATCATTATAATTTAGATTAATAACATGTCCCCCAAGTTCATACATCGCTAATTCAAAACTAACTTTAGTTCTAGTTGACGGTTTATTTAGTATAATAGCCAGAGACTTGTTAGATAGATTGTTACGATACACACCATTTTGTTTTTCTTTTTTAAGAACATCAGCAAAGTCTAAAATTTGAAGAATATCATCTTTAGAAAGATCTTTAAGAGATAATAGATGTTTATTTTTTAACATAATAATAATGTTTGTATTAATTCTATATATATAAATTGAGTATATAGAAATTATAAATATAAATGAGATTTATTTATTCATTAAACAATCTTGACGTAAATAATTTATAATCAAAGTGTAGAAAATCTTCATAGTTTTGTCCAACTCCAATAAATAAAAGAGGTTTTTTAGTAAGATGAATAAGAGATAAACTAACTCCGCCTTTAACATCTGCATCAACTTTATTTAATATAAAAGCGTCAAAATCAGTTGTTTTCATAAATTCGTTTGCTTGAGACATAGTATCATTACCTGCTAGAGCATCACCTACAAATAATTTCAAATTGGGTTTAATAACACGTATAACTTTAGAAATTTCATCCATCAAATTCTTATTTATTTGAATTCTACCAGCAGTGTCAATTAGAACAACATCTATTTTATGTGAAGTAGCATATAAGATTGCATCACGTGCAACAGCAGCAGGATCAGCACCATAATTTTGACTAATGAGTTTTATAGAGAGTTTATTAGCATGAGTAGCAATTTGTTCTATAGCACCAGCTCTATGCGTATCAGCGGCAGCAATAACTACAGATAAATTACTATCAATTAACATTTTAGCAATTTTTGCAACACTAGTAGTTTTTCCAGTACCGTTTATTCCAACAAAGATTATAGAATAAGGATTTCCAGTTTTTTTATTATCACGTATAGATTTAATAAGATCAAGATCAGTTACATTAGAAAAGATTGTTTGAATTTTATTATCAATAGAGTTTTGAATTAAAGTAGAGGCTTTAACAGATCTTGAAATTTTAGATCCCAACAGATCATTTTTTATATTATCTATAATTGAATCAACAACGTCTTGAGCCACTTCATTTTCTATTAAATCAAGTTCAAATTTCCACAGAATATCAGTTAGATCTTTTTCTTTTATAGTTTTTTGAGAAGTTGAAGATACAACATGATTTATTGCGTTTTTTAACTTATCAAACATTAATATTTAACCTAATCAGTAAATTAAGTAGGATTTACGTTATTATTTTGTAACATAGAGTTTAGATGATTTCTACCAATAGTAACTTGTTTCTCCAAAGCGAATCTTTGTTTTTGAAATTCCACTATAGAAGTTTCAAGATTTTTGATTCTTGATTCAAGATCTTTTATTACTTCACTCATATTTTTTTCAATTAGAACATCAGAACCGACATTTATTAAACTAGTATCACTAGCAGGTTGAGTAATTTTAATTAGAACTCCGGCACCAATAGGTAATATAAATTCAGAATCTTTAGATTTTTTGGATTCAATAAATTGTTGTAGTGATTCCATAGCATTTTTACTCTCAATAATAACTTTAGCGATAGAATTTTCTTGACTAGTAATTGCATTAAGTTGCGCCTCCATTTGACGTAATTGATATGCAAATGATTGTAGTTGCTGTTGTTGTTCTTCAGACATATTAATACACTAAATAGAATATAATAACATAAATTTAAACCATTAGCAAATTTATATTTTATAGAGATACAACAGCTTTTAATGCGAAATCATAGATTATATATGGGAAGAGACCAGTAATCACAATTATTATAACTGCGATCAATAAAGGAATTAGAAAACTAGATTTTTCATAAATTTTAGTTTTATTAGTTAAGTCAGGGTCATCAATATAAAATCTCTTGATAAACCATCCATAATAACCTAAACTGAAAGCACTATTTAATGCACCAGCAACTGCTAACCATGCCAGATTAGAATCAACCGCGGCAGTGAATAATATAAATTTACTCCAAAATCCATTAAGCGGTGGTACACCAGCAAGAGCTAACAATATTATTGTAAATAACGCGGCGGTAACTGGCATAATTTTACCGAGACCGTTAAGTTCCTTAACATCATCTTTAAGTCCTTGTTTAAGTATTATTGCTACAGCTATAAAAGCAGCAGAAGTCATAATACCATGATTAAAAACATGATAAAGTAAACCAACTAATCCAATTTGAGTTCCTACAGCTAGACCAATTAATATATAACCAGCATGTGCAATACTTGAATAAGCTAAAAGTCTTTTAATACTCTTTTGTGTTAAAGCTGCGATATTACCAACAGTCATTGTAATTAAAGCTAATATTGATATAGTTAACATTAGATCCATTTTCAAACCAATAGCAGAAATTGGGATTGCCAATAAGAATACTCTTATAGCAACAATAAAAGCAGATTTTTTAGTAGCGGCTGATAACAACGCACT
>CALBXV010000557.1 GCA_937890045.1 uncultured archaeon | reverse complement strand
TTGGAATCGATCAGACGAGACAAGGGATAGAAGGCACGAAGATTTGACAAGAGAACTAAACAAAGTAATATTTATATGAAAGAGGATAACTAAAAATGACATTTAGAGTACTAAAACAACTATTTCAAGCACCTAGTTCAAGTGTAAGTGGTGGAGTAACATTTGAAGATCCTACATGGGCTTCAAGAAATATGTATATTGCGTCTTCAAGTGATATGCAGTTATGGCAATTTGATACTAAAGCAGAAGCAGATACAAAGGCTGAAGAATTAAGTGATTCAGATAGTACTGATAGGTTATATAGAGTAGAAGAGATATAATTTTATTTTAATTACAATTAAATAGTTTATACTTATATTAAAGGAGAAAAAAAGTTATGGCTGAAGAAGCAAAAGTTGTAGGATCTACAGAAGTAAAATTTTCAAATGAAGAACTTAGATCATTACAGAGTTTACAGGAAAGTTATCAAGAAAAGCAAGTACTTTTAGGACAGTTGGCAGTTCAAAAGATATTACTAAATCAACAAAAAGAGGCTATTGAAGTAAGACAGGCTGAAGTAGAACAAGAGTACTCGGGAGTTCAACAAGAAGAACGTGATTTGGTTGCTAAATTGAATGAAAAGTATGGTCAAGGGTCTTTAGATCCTGTTACAGGAGTATTTACTCCCAATTAATTAATAAATTACTTTATATAATTTAAAAAAGTTCATTAAATAATACGTTTTAGAAAATTTAATATATATTTATTTTTGAATATTTTAAGAATATTTGGATTTAATATATTAAGTTTAATTTAGGAGAGTAATAATGGCAGAACGAATAGTTTCTCCAGGTGTATTTACTCGTGAAAGAGATTTATCATTTCTACCCCAAGCAATAGGTGAAATAGGTGCAGCAATTATAGGCCCAACTAAGAAAGGCCCTGCATTTACACCTACTCAAGTATCAAATTTTCAAGAATTTGAGGAAATTTTTGGTGGGGTTGATAAACGATTTTATACACCATACACGGTAGAACAGTATTTAAGGAGTGCAGGAGTTGTAACAGTAGTTAGAGTTCTTGGACTTGGTGGATATAAAGTAGATTCAATTTCAATTATGTTATCGCGATTGTCTTATTCACAGTCACTCGCAGTTTTAGCACCATCACGAGGTTCAAGTGGAACTGGTGATTTATCAAAATCTGTATTAAGTGGTAGTAATTTTGTTAACACTTGGAGTAGTATGAATCTTATAGTAAGTGGTACAGATGTTACTGCTGTAAAGAAAGAGATATCATTTAATACATCAAGTGCTAATTGGATTGGTGAAGTATTTAGTGCAGACGCTCAAGTTCAGAAATTTGACAGTAGCACAACGGCACCGGTGTACTTGTATAAAGTATTTAAAGGAGCCGCATCAGATGGTATATTGGGGCCAACACTACCTGCTAGTGCTTCCCTTGTTCTTGGATCAGATGGAATTAATTTTCAAGGAGGCGCTACAAGTATAGATAGTAAAGGTAATGCTTCATCTTATACTGGTAATGTATCGTATAATTCAGCAAGAACACCCTATATTCAATCACAGAAAGTGAGTGGAGTTCGGTATGACCTTTTTAGAGTATATAGTAGGTCACACGGAACGGATATTAACAGTCAAATTAAAGTGGCCATATTGAATGTAAAACCTGCAGCAGACGTAGCTGGTTCAGATTATGGAACATTTTCTTTACAAGTGAGAGTTAATAATCCTGGCGGAACAAATCATAATAACGTTCTGGAACAATGGGATAACGTAACAATTGATCCAGATTCGGCCAACTTCTTTGCAAAAAGAATTGGTGATAAGTTTGTTGTAATTGATTCAGATGGTAAGTTAACATATTATGGTAATTATCCTAATTTGAGTAAACATATTCGAATAGGTGATTATACAGATGAAACTAACAATACAGCTTTAGAATCAATGCCAAAAACAGTTGTTCCAATGGGACATAAAAAGGTTAAAAATCCAGTTCCAGGTGGAGCAAATGTTCCAACAGCATCATTGAAAACATCACAAACAACAACTACTGGTGACTTTGATGGTACTGTATTTTATGGATTTGATTTCGATAATGAAAATAGTAAACAGTATTTAGCACCAATTATTTATAGTGCTTCAACAGGTAGTAATGTATCAATGTCACTTGAAGATCAGCTTGGACATAACGACGCTTCTACTTTTGGATCAAAGTATTCAGCTGGTGATATTTACTTAACACTTACTGGGTCAGCGACTCAACAGTTGAAATTCCAAGTTCCTTTTCAATGGGGATTTGATGGAAGAAATCCGGCAACGGCATATTCTACAGCTGATGATATAGCAACTACAAATACACAGGGATTTGATTTATCATCTGGTACGACAAGTGGTTCAATTGCATATAAAAGGGCAATTAACTCTGTAAGTAATCCAGATGAGTTTGATATTAACTTATTGGTAACTCCGGGTGTACTTCATAGATTACATTCAGCTGTTACTAACCATGCAATATCTAAAGTAGAATCAAGAGCTGATGCGTTTTATGTTATGGATGCAGGAGATATTGAAGATAGTATTCAAACAACAATAACTGCTGTTAAGGCATTAGATACTAACTACGCAGCTTGTTATTATCCCTGGGTACGAATAGTAGATAGAGATACAAATAGACCTGTTTGGGTGCCACCTTCAGTTGTGTTACCTGGAGTGATTGCTTTTAATGATAAAGTAGCTCACGAATGGTTCGCACCAGCTGGTTTAAATCGTGGTGGGTTAACCACAGTAACAGAAGCATATTCAAGATTAACTCATAGTGAAAGAGATGATCTTTACGAGAGTAGAATCAATCCTATAGCTACATTTCCAGGACAAGGAGTGGTAGTGTTTGGACAGAAAACATTACAGGCAAAACCATCCGCCCTTGATAGAGTAAATGTTCGTAGATTGTTGATTGCATTGAAAAAGTTCATTGCAAGTTCGTCAAAGTACTTGGTATTCGAACAAAATTCAACAGCAACAAGACAACGGTTTTTGAATATTGTTAATCCGTATCTCGAATCAGTACAACAAAATAGTGGTTTGAGTGCTTTTAGAGTTGTGATGGATGATTCTAATAATCCACCTGATGTTGTAGATAGAAATCAGTTGGTTGGACAGATATTTATTCAACCGACAAGAACAGCAGAATTTATTGTTCTTGACTTTGTTGTACAACCTACGGGAGCTGTATTTCCTGAGTAATTTTTAGGAAAAATAGAAAACGATGAAAAGCCCCTCTTCGGAGGGGTTTTTTATTTTTTGAAGTTATTGATATTTATTATTGAAATATAATGAAAATTTAGGTAGTTGATATTTATATTTGAGTGAAAATAAGAATTAGGAGATTTTTAAAATGCCAACATTAGATCCTTCAGAAATTATGTTTACACCGTTTGAACCGAAAACTAAAAATCGGTTTATCATGTATATTGAAGGTGTTCCAGCATATCTAATTAAATCGGCCAATAGGCCTTCGTTACAGTTTGAAGAGATAATTTTAGATCACATAAATGTAAAGAGATATGTTAAAGGAAAGGGTGCATGGCAACCTATTGATATTACACTTTATGATCCAGTAGTTCCTTCAGCAGCACAAGCATGTATGGAATGGATTCGATTGTCCCATGAGTCAGTAACAGGTAGAGATGGTTACGCAGACTTTTATAAGAAAGATGTTACTTTTAATATGTTGGGGCCGGTTGGTGATCTTGTTGAAGAATGGACACTTAAAGGAACATATATTGAACAAGCAAATTTCGGTGAAGTAGATTTTGCATCAAGTGATCCAGTAGAGATTACTCTTACGCTGAAGTATGATTACGCTATACTCCAATTTTGATTAAAGTATTACTTTAAGTGGTTATGGTTAAGTATTGTAAATGTGGATGTGGGGATACTGTTAAAAATGAATGGTCAAAAGGACATTATTCCAGAGTCCATAACAATTGGGGACACAATCCAAAGGCAATAGAAAATTCAGCTAAAACTCGTAGAGAACAATATAAGAATGGTGAAAGAAAAGTTTGGAATGATGGATTAACTATTGAAGATGAACGAGTTGCTAATAATCTGATAAATGCACATAAATGGGTTAGGTCAAAGGAAGGTAGAAAATTACGTTCCGAGAATATGAAAAAGAATAGATTGGATGGTACAGTTCCTACGTTATACGGAAGAGATTCTTCCAGATGGCAAGG
>CALBXV010000556.1 GCA_937890045.1 uncultured archaeon | reverse complement strand
TGCACAAAAGATTCCACATAGGTTGGGTATTTCTTGTACTAGGTATAGGATTAGCATTGTCTATAACATTATTATATAAAGCAATGACATGAACAAAGAATCAAGATTGTCAGTAGTATATCAATGTAAAGGTGAAGTATGAAATTAATAGCAAAAGATAACACAACTTTAAGATCAGTTGCAAAAATGTGGGATTATGAAAACCCACCAGAAGATTTAATAGAACTTAGAGACAAGTTAATCAATACTATGATGGATGAGGGTGGTATTGGATTAGCAGCTCCACAAGTAGGCGTACCTTATAGAGTATTTGTTATGAGAGGGGAAGGTGCAGAAGAAAGTATGTTAATGGTTAACCCAGAGATTGTAGATCACTCTGTTGAAACTGCAGCTATAGAAGAAGGGTGTCTTACAGGTGGATTAGAAGGAATATTTTGTATCCTAACCAGACCAGAGTCTATTCGTGCAAGATGGCAGAATGAAGATGGTGATGTTAGAGAATTAAGTTTTGGTGGTATGTCTGGAAGATGTTTTCAACATGAATTAGATCATTTAAATGGTGTCCTTTTTATAGATCATGCAAGTCAAATAAAATTAGAGAGAGCAGTTAAGAAAATGAACTTAGAAAAATATTTATTAGTAAGACTTGAAAGAGCTCAAGTTGATTTAAAAGGGATAAGACCTCAACACTCCGCAACTGGTCTTTATATAAATGCTGATGACATCAAAAGATGGCTTAAAGAATTTAAAATATTAGAAAGAATGGAAAGACAACAGAAGTTTGGAATAGAATGAAATTTATAGATGTAGGAGTACAAGAACACAATAATAATTTATTAATAGTTGATGGATTAAATGTTGCATTTAGGTGGAGATATAAAAAAATTCCATACTATACAAACGATTATGTAAGAACAGTAGAAAGTTTAGCAAAGTCGTATGACTGTGGTAATATTATAATTTTAGCTGATGGTGGAAGTTATTACAGAAAAAATCTATATCCAGATTATAAAGCAAATCGAAAAGATAGATATAAAGATCAGACAGAAACAGAGAAAAAAGAATTTAAACAATTCTTAGCTGAGTTCGCAAATGCCTTTAAAAGATTACAAGATAAAGGACATTTAATTTTAAAACAGCGAGGACTTGAAGCGGATGATTTAGCCGCTTGGATAGTAGGAAAACGAAAAGAATTTGGAGTCGGTAATACATGGTTAATATCTTCGGATAAAGATTGGGATTTATTAATTGATGATGATGTTTCTCGTTTTTCTACTGTAACTAGAAAAGAAATAACAGTAAGTAATTGGGACGAACATTATAAATTTGATAAAGAGATGTTTTTAACTTTTAAATGTTTAGCTGGTGATGTAGGAGATAATATACCCGGAATTAAAGGTATCGGACCGAAAAGAGCTCAACAACTAATAGAAGAATACGGTGATCTATTTGACATATATAATTCATGTCCTATAGATAGTAAGTACAAACACGTACAAGAATTAAACGAAAACGCAGATAGATTATTACTTAATGCAGAATTAATGGATTTAGAAAGTTATTCAGAACAAGCAATAATAGAAGCAAATATGGACTTAAAGGATTTATCCTCAAAAATTAAAGAGCATTTAAATGGGAGCAGTTAGTACTAGAGCGCAGGTTATTACCAGAAGAACCTACAATAGACCTTTAAATAAAAAAGGTACTAAGTTTGAAACATGGGAACAAACAATAGGGCGAGTAATCGCCCATCAAGTATGGCTATGGGAAAGAGCCAAAGGAGAAGATAGTCTTACAGAAGAAGAATGGAATGAATTAGCCGAATTGCAACAACTATTAATTGATAGAAAAGCATTGATGGCAGGAAGAACTTTATGGCTAGGAGATACTGAAATATCCCGTAGACGAGAAAGTTCTATGTTTAATTGTTCTTTTACAATAGTAGAAACAGTATATGATGTAGTAGATGTTCTATGGCTTTTATTACAAGGTTGTGGAGTAGGATTTAAACCAATTACAGGCACTCTAACAGGCTTTTATAAGCCAATAGAAGATGTAGAAGTTATACATACACAAAGAACAGGAAAAGGTGGACAAGAGGATAATTCAGAAGAATGGGATCCATATACTAAAACATGGATTTTAACTGTTGGAGACTCTGCAGAAGCATGGGCTAAAAGTATTGGAAAGCTATTAGCTGGAAAATATCCTGCAAAGAAATTAGTTCTTGATTTTTCTGAAATAAGACCTTCGGGAGAAAGACTTAAAGGATATGGTTGGATTTCTTCTGGAAGCGAAGCAATAGGCAAAGCCTATTTAGAAATAACTAAAATATTAAATTTACGTTCAAGTAATCTTTTGAGAAAAATGGATATTTTAGATATAATTAATTGGCTTGGTACTGTTTTATCTTCAAGAAGAAGTGCAGAATTAGCTTTATTTGATTATGGAGAACCCGAATGGGAAGACTTTTCAGTAGCTAAGAAAGATTGGTGGGTAAATGGAAACGAACAAAGACAACAAAGTAACAATTCTTTACTTTTTAGATTTAAACCTGAAAAGAAAGAACTAACAAACATATTTCAATTAATGGCAGATTCTGGTGGTTCTGAGCCAGGTTTTATAAACGGTGTAGCTGCACTAGAACGAGCCCCATGGTTTAAAGGAGTTAATCCATGTGCTGAAATCTTACTAGGAAATAAAACATTCTGTAACTTAACAGAAGTAGATTTAGGAAAATTCGTAGGAGATCACGCTGGATTACTTAGAGCTTTAAAATTAATTGCAAGAGCAAATTATCGTCAAACTTGCGTAAATCTCCATGATGGAGTCTTACAAGAGGCTTGGCATCTTAATAATCAGTTTTTACACTTATGTGGAGTAGGATTAACTGGAATAGCTAGAAGGAGGAACTTAGGAGCTTATGACTATAAACAAATGCAACGAGTCGCAACATCAGCAGCATATCGTATGGCTGATGAATTGGATTTACCCCGACCAAAAAATGTTACAACTGTCAAACCATCGGGAACACTTAGTAAGATTATGGACACTACTGAAGGTGTGCACAAGCCTCTTGGTAAATACATCTTTAATAACGTTAATTTTTCTAAGCACGATCCTCTTATTAGTACTCTCCGTAGTGCTAACTATATTGTATTTGATCACCCTACCGATCCAGAAGGGATATTGGTTACTTTTCCCATACACTACAAAGATGTGGAGTTCGATAAGAAAGGTAAAAAGGAAGTTAACTTAGAGACAGCATTAGATCAATTAGAAAGATATAAACTATTACAGAATAATTGGTGTCAACAAAATGT
>CALBXV010000555.1 GCA_937890045.1 uncultured archaeon | reverse complement strand
ATTACGGAACTGGGCCCGTGTAAACTCATCGTTGAACTCAAAGAGCATGTATTTAGAAGCAGTTGCGATTGCCTTTTCAAGAACCAAGAACAACCTACGCACGTTAATTCGATCAAACGCACTTGGTTTCGCAAGAGAAGTCTTATCACCAAAAAGAACCACACCTTGGCCTGGGAAGTTGACAACAGGGTTAACCCTTGCTTGATAAAGAATATCTCTGGCTGCCTTATCTGGATTGAATGACAATTTAATTGCACCCCTTACATTACCCCGATTATAACCAGCGGGAGAATACCAAGGATCAGCAACACCATCTGTGTATGCACAAAGTCCAGCAGTATCACCGCACATTGGAACATAACGATATACATCATTATACTTGTCATACATATATTTGTATGCACTGTCGAATACCATGTAAGATGATGCAGGGCAAAGATCAAATGCAGTTTTTAGATTATTAACCGGCCTAGCAGCAGTTGCTGAAGAAGTTGCAACACCAACTGTCGCAGAGCGATATGGAGAAACAAATCCCACACAATCTCTACGCAGTTCACAAAGATCAGTAATCATTGTTACATGAGTATCTTGTGTAGCAGCTGTATCACCAGCACCACCACCTTTACCACCAATTACTAGGTTGATGTCATGTAATTCTGTATCGGCAAACTTGTCATATGCAAGTGTCAGTTCACCAGCTGTTGGAGCAAGATCATCTGTTCCACCTGTAAGTGAATCAATCGTAATTGGATGCACAACTGTATAAGTAGACGTTGTATCTGTACCCCAGTTTGAACCAGCAGATATATGATCCGTCCAGTAAATGTAATTTGATTCTCTGAAAATTACGTCTGCATAATAATTGCTACTACCAGTAGAAGTTCTAGCAACTGAACTTTTTGACACAGCAGCATAGGTTTCTATAACACTAGAAGTTCTCTGTCCAGCAACATCAGAATCGTATCCAGTGATATCACCTGTTGTATCATAAACAACAATGTGCATTTCATCACCAATACCACGGCCGTTGTCTTTTGACCACTGAGATTGTCCAGGCGCACTTGCAAACAAGTCGTGATATTTCCATTTCCGCCTTATATACGAATTATCTGCAATATCATTTTGCAAACCGCCACTATTTGGGTCATCTTTTAAACGAATTGTTAATACATTAGTTGATGTATTGACAACTGTTACTTCATACTCATTAAATTCATCAACTGGCACTGTAGCCGAAGTATCTGAAAAGAAAGAAATCATATCACCTACATTAAATGCATGTCCCGACTCATCTGCGTTATCAACCGTAATTGAAGTAGCGGCCGCCGATGCAGCACCGGCAGTTAACTGATTTGATGTGTCAACCACTTGCTCGTATCCTGTTGCAGTAGAACAAATCTGAACACCGATTGAGTTACCCCAAGTACCAGCAGTACGAGCAGTCCACTCACCGTGAGAACCCTGTCCTGTACTGAAAGATGCTTCATAATGGTCATCATCACGAATGAGAATACCACTATTCGCACCAGCGTTAACTGTTGTAGTCTCGCAACGAACAACTTTAAGATGGTCTGAATACTGCAAGAAATTTGCAGCTGCAAACCACGTTTCAAATTGATTACTTGTAGTCTTGGGTTTCCCAAAAATAGCAATCAATTCTTCTTCTGAACCGACTGATGTTACAGAAGAAACTGGACCTTTTTCAAACGGCCCTGCAATCGCACCAATCGTGGTTTGTACAGCAGGAATTACATTTGTAAGGTCAATCTCTCTGACATGTACGCCAGGTGAAACTAAAAAGCTCATATCGTTACTCCTTTATATTAAGAGTGTTTTTGTATTTCAATAATATTTATAAAAAACCAGTTTCCAAAAATCCTCTTTTATAAGTGTTATAACATATAAATAATTCTATGCCAAATGCACATTATGAGAAGTATAAAGATACCATAAAGAAGGTAGCTCGTAGGAATTATCGAAAAAGAATCATTCTACTTAACGAATTCTTGTCAGATAAGTCATGTAATCACTGTGGAGAAAGCGAAACTATATGTCTCAAATTCTATCCTCATGATTCAGAAATACGAAAATTAACAAAGCGAGTTGGTACTAATAATAAAAGTCGTAGAGAAATATTTCATCTGGTAGGTAACTCCACCATATTATGTTCAAATTGTTGGATCAAAGCAGATAATGATTTAATCGAATTTATTTAAATTTTTACCAGTTTGAACCATAATCTCGTACTACAGGATTCCATCTAGTACCGTATTCATCCACCACTTCACCAATATTTTCATCTTCTAGTCCTGTAACAACAAACCCAAATGGAGCCATATCCTGTTCCAAAGCATCTTGTTGTTCTCTCATCATGGTTTGACGTACATCCATGTCGGTTAATTCTTTAAAATATGTCTGGTCACAAGTCCATGCAAACAGGAATAAACATGCAACCAGATCATCCGTACAACCCTCATCGGCTTCAAAGGATTGTCCTTTCACAATATATGTGGATAATTCACTAATAATATCCAAATCTTCTATTATTAATTTGTTATCCTCAATCAATTGTTTAAGGTTAGAACAACCAATTCTCTTTACTGCTTTAGTGGTTCTTACTCCTAACTGCGCTCGTCCACCAGAAAATCCTCCACCAAGAATTTGTCCAGCCCGTCCACGCATAGAGGCCATAATAAGATTATCATATTCCAAGTCATATTGTAATGTTGTTGCTACCTGTTCCCCAATATCATTTACCTCGACAAGTACAAATGATTGATTGTATGCTCGTGCAATATCATATATTTTAGAAGGAAACACTAGTGGTTTAATTTCATTGTCTCTATATTTTGCAACAATTCTATAAGGCATTTCGGATACATCAAACACCAAAAATGCAGAATAATCATTTGATGTGCCGCGAGAAACATCAGCTGTTAACACATAAGTATGTCCTTCTTGTGGTTTTACATACAAATCCAAACCAGCATTAGACTGTATGGGATTTATATATGTCATTGTTCTTAACTTTTGTGGTGTAATTAATGTATCAATAGAACCAAGAAACTCACACTCAAACTCTGTATTGAATTGTGATGCTGAAGTATTCTTGATTGTTTCTTCTTTCCACTTCTCATCACGGCCAGGAATTTCACTCCAATGTACCTCAATAGGAATATATGAGTTTCTTTCGTTCTCTGCATCAGTCCACAACTTGTAGAACATATTCATACCGTGTGGGGTAGAAACAATCATTACTTTTGTGGTCGTACCAGAACTTATTGTAGGATACACTGAAGAAAAGAACTGTTCTGCAACATTTGCTGGGACGTAGGCAAATTCATCCAAAAATATAATATTATAAGAACCACCACGAACAGCGCTTGCAGAAGTAGAAGATGCCAATATTTTAGACCCATTTTCTAACTCCAAGCTTCCTTTGTTCCATGTCATTACTCCTTGTTGTAACCACTTGGGTAAATTCTCGTATGCAAGTTGCAGTCTCCCTAACAAATCCCTTGCGGTTGCAGCTTTGTTTGCAAGAATTGCTACGTTTACTGTGGGATTGAATAAAACATAGTGCAACAGATATGCGATGATAGTAGTAGATTTACCAGACTGTCGAGGTAGTTTGCAAATAGTAAACCGATTATTATGGAATGTCCCTACCATTTCCTTCTGAAAATCGTAGAGTTTAAATGGAATAAGGCCTAGGTCTAGAGAAATAATTTTAATATATGTCTGTATGAAATACAGAGGATCATTCATACACTTAGCATATTCCTTAACCTCTTCCTCTGTCCACTCTTGAGCGACATTGGCTTTCTTTAGATTAGGATTTCCTAAGTAAGTCTGTTCCATTTTAACCTTCTATTAAGAAATTACATGCTATACTTATTCTTACCGCATCTTTAGTTCCAGCACCAACACCATGTTCTAACCAACTTGGAAATAATACCGCTTCCCCTGCATCAAATGGTCTTTTTCTAATAACATTAGCATATGGTTGTTTCAAATAATGATGAGACTTGTCCATATATTCTAATAATCTAGGGTCTTTAAAATAAAGATTTGCATCTTCTGTTGGTGTAACATAATAGACGCACGTCCAACTAGCTTCCTCATGAATATGGGGCATGGTACCTTCCCCTTTTCGATTTATGTTCGCCCAACTATTAATCATTCTAATAGAAGCTTGATCAACATAAATTTGACTTAATATCTCATTCACACCAATAAGAAGAGATTTTTTCAAATCGGGAAATTCAGAATCGAATAGGTCTTTATTGCTTTGCCACCCACCACCCTGTATCGGATCAAAACGAAAACCTAGACCTTGTTGTTCTCTTTCTAAACATTTATTTTTTATTTGTTCATTATTAATATTATTAACTGTAAAAGTAAATGTGGTAGTTGGCCATATGCTTTTACTTTTTACATTTTCAATTACTTTCATCTTTTAATTTATCCTTTAACATAGTTTGAAGTTCTTTAGTAGAACCAACGAATAATGCGTTAGTAACACTCTTAGGTGCATTACTTGGCACCTCTTTTAACTTACGCATCTTCTCTTGCAAATCACCTAGTTTTTCTGTTACCTCTGCCACCTGTTTGATAAGATTTCCAGCCACCTCATACGTTCTGGGGTGTTCACTTTCTTTTGCAAGTTCCAATATTCCATCAATCGCAGATGAACCTTTTTCAACCAAATTGTAAAAGTTTTCCCTTTGGTATTCATAATCTTTTTCTATATCATCCCCACCCTCAGCATGATAAGGTACAACCTCAGAGTTATCAGGTATAATCTTAGGGACAATTTTATCTATAACACCAAGCTCTTTGTCAATTCTTAATCTAGAGTTTTTTTCCATCACGATTTATTATCATCTTCACCTGTCTCTAGATTATAACCTTGTGCGTCTTGATAGAATGACGTAGTTTCATTAAATCCGAAATCATCATCAGCATCAGCAGTTGAGGGACTTGGAGTAACTTTATATCTTTGTTCACGTTTTGGTGATTGGTCTGGCAAATCTGTGTACTGGTCAACTTGTACAGTCTTGATAACCTTAGCAGAAGTAACAGGTCCGTATAGATAGAATTTAGTAGTAAATGATAACGTATATATTAATGCTCTACGAGTAGTAAAATCACCGTCATAACTATCTTCATATCCAATACTATTTAAAACAATAGGAATATCTCTAGTAATACCCATATCAGCCATATCATTAATAGTTAATGCATAGTCTGGTTGAAAATAAGGAAGAATCTGTTCTACAATTTGCAGAGCGTCATCAGATTGTTTAGCCATTATATACAATTCAAACTCTAAATTGTATGGAACAGGCATATATTGAGTGTCTAACTGTTTTGTATTTGCTCCCTTTACTTTCTTAAATCGTTGAACTCTGCTCATTTTTCTAGCAGAATCATAAGCAAGATTTTTAATTTCAAAACCAATTCTAGGAAGAGTAATTGCAACCTGTTTTGACAAATCTGCATCTTCACGCAAACGTACTAAAAACTTTTCTCTTGGACCATATGCAAGAGGAACCTTCATGGTTTGTATTGTTGTTCCAGAATTATCCTTACGAATAAGCTGAATATCATTAAACATCGTACCAAAAGAAATAACAATTTTTCGTATTGTTTCATGGTAGAACTGCTGCCCTAACATGATATAATCTCCTTTTTCATTGCATATCTCTCACGCCTTCTAGCATTATAAGCATCTTTTCTTAGATGGTAGGTTTCTTTATACCATCTAGAGTCAGATTCTTTTGCTTTCTGTCTGCGTTCTTCTCTTTGTTCTAGTGTCTCTTTATTCGCACGATACTCTTTGTGGTACTCACGCATATACGCATTGCGAACCTCTGGTTTATGGTAATCCACACACTTACCATGAACATAATTAACAAAATATTGTGGAATACCCTCCATCTCCTTAGCAAGTTCTTCCTTAGTAGGATTTGGTATATTACTTAAACCTAACATTATGAGCTACTCCCTACATCCCCAAATGGATTTGATTCACTGAAGTCCAAAATCGTCCTACTCTTGGTTTCAAATAGTTCATTTTGAGATGTCTTATCTTGATCAAAGTCTCCTATTATATAGTCCTCCTGTATCAGATATGAATCATCACCACTATCAGCAGCCTGTTCAAGCAGAATACTTTCACCAATAGAAGTGCTATCACTTTCACCAACTATATTATCACCATCTGTTTCTTCAAGTAACAATCCAGAAGCAACATCGTCATCAGTACCATATTCCAATCTAATATCTTCATTGACAGCAGAAGACTGTTCCAGAGTAAACTGGTAGATAAGTGCGCTTTGTGTTTGTTCACTTTCAATCGCATCAATATCCGAAATACCTGTATCAATAATTTCAGAACTGTAATCGTACAGACGGCATCTCATCTTATAGACAGGATTATTATCTAGTTGATAAAATGGTTCATCGTGATCCACAAAATTTATCTGGAACATCTTATCCAAAACTGGATGATAAATTACATCACCTTCTTGTGGTCTATCAGAGTCCGTTGCAGCTGTATCCTGTATGATGTAAAAATTGTTATCACCAGTGACCGTTGTTAAAATAGAAGAAGAAGATGACTGATCTATAGTTCCGGCTTCTAATAATATTGAACCACCAGAACTTGTATCTGTTCCATTCTCAATTTGCATTTGTCTGTCTAGTTCTTGAAAACGAGACTTGTTTACGACAAAGGTTGCTTCACTTAAATTCTGCAAACCAAACTGATTCATTAATTCTTTTTCACCAGCAAATCCACCATCAGCATCTTCCATATACATTTCTATAGGATGTTGTGTTCTGTATTTGGAAAGAGAATCTTCTCCCCACACTGTATCTTCTGCAACAAGAGAACGATCCATATAGTAAACGTCATGACCATAAATCTGTATGGCCTCTTTTATAAGGTCACTATATAAATTTCTTTCAGTTGCAATGGAATGAAGATTGCTTGTATGAAATGATGTATTAACTGCCATGAGTTATCCTATCATATAATTTATTGGCAACTCAAATGCAAGTTGAATCTCTTCTTCTAGTTTATTCTGTTCTTCTAAAGCTTGAGTATATAAAGTTTCACCATTCATGGTAACTCCACCGAGCATAGTTACACCATTAAACTTACTAAGGTTTGCTCCCCACTGTTTTTTAAGAAGGGCAGTTGTATATCTTTTCAGATAAATGTCATCGTAAATATCTGTGTATGTTGTGGGGTCTAGTTTTCGATAACATTCAATAATCATATAGTCAACATCAGCTGTTACGTCATTTGCCCAATCCATATCAATATAAAGACGATTCTGGTGTTGATTAAAACGAATAGGAGTTTCACCGACAAGTATGTGTTCTAGTAAATCAATATTGTCCATTGTCATTTGATATTGAATAACTGATGTTGAGGAAAAATCAAATAGATCATTCAGACGCAACTGATAACGAATATCGAACATGTTGCTTCCAGCACCAGTATCGGTGAATGGAAATACTTGTACAACAGACACAACAGAACTTGGAATTGGAATAAAGTTCTTTCCTTCTTTCCAAGTTGCGGTGATTGAACTGTCAGCAGTGTCGGTTGCAGTAGTCGATGCGTCAGAACGAGCTCGACTTACTTCATCAGAAGTAATTAGATGTTTGAGATACATTTTCTCAATACCATCGTAATGATACTGAGCAAAATATTGAAGTGCCTCATCTAGACGATCATCAGCCTGATCATCGGATACGTTAATATCAATAACTCCATAACCAAGTGCTCTAAGGCAATAACTTTTTAATGTAGCTTTTGTTGAAGGCGTGGCCATACTTTATATTCCTTTTCTACATATTTATATGTAATCTAACCTCTGTAACCGCCCTCCAAGTTATGAATTGTTCACCAATAATTGTGTTAGAAGGTTCTTAATCTCATGCATTTCTGATTTGAGATGATTTATTTCTCTGGTAGTGTCTCGTATTTCATCTCTTTGTTTTTGTGCAGATGCAGCACGCTTTCTTGCCTGTTCATATGCATCGACATTACGATTAATAATAGCATGAGAATTACTATCTCTAACTAAATTTGGATGACCTTCAACCTGTTTATATACTCTTTCCATTTTATGTTCCTAATGCTATACACCTTAATGCTTTAATTCTAGGTGGTTCTGCACAGTTAGTTCCCTGCATAATAATTTTAATCTGAAGAGATATAAACTCTTGCAAAGGATTACCAACGCCTTCATCATTTACACCAGCGGTATACTCGTATTCTTGAAAATCATTAATAGAAGCAGATGGTGCTACAGTCGCATCAGGAGAACCATCACTATTAAAATAAGTATAACCCAAATTATCAAAATCTTCAGATTCATCAACCGGCAAAATTTTGTACATCACTTTAATATCATTTGTAGATGGACGGTGAGCCGCAAATATAACTTTCAACCCTGATGCTAAAGTATCCAATGTTACTTGTTTTGTAAGATAAATTGCAGCGTTTTCATCACCCTCTGAGGCAAGAGAACCAACATGTCCACCTGTGGGATATACATCAGATGACGAATCTATATTATTAATTCTGTTTGCAACTGTAACCATAGATGTTCTACCAAGATCAATAACAGGAGAAATTCTATCTGTTTCTGTGGCCATTGTTATTTGAGTCTCAAATGATCTTCGTGAGGACAATTCATTTGTCTCATTAATCGCTGAACACACCATATAAGGAACTTCAAACTTATAGTTATCATTTAATGGAAATTTAATTGTAGGAACAAGTTCATCATCACGGGTATTTGCAAATGATGTTTGACTACCTGATGGACTTGTCGCTCTAACCACCAAAGCTTCAGAAGTAAGAGAGGTGCCTGGTATTTCCATCATTCCAATAATTGTTGAAAACACATCCATTATTGCATTTTCTGTTGCAACCACAACTGTACCACCAATTGAAGATTGAGCAGTGGTTGATCCATCAACTACAGGAGTCGTAGATAAAGTTAAAGTATAACTATCAATTTCTGGATTTGCAATTGAAGTATGTGTCTTATTAATTTCTGTAAACGGTACTTTATGTACCTGATAAAGTTCTACTGTTGCACCAGAAGTATGTGCTGCAGCAGTTGTACTATCCACAGCCCTTGAAAGTCCCGATACAGCATTAGTACTAATTGTGGTATATGTTAAAATCTCATCATCAATTTTAATATACCAAAGACCATTAGCTAGTTTTGAATATATTCCAGAAGTATCGTCAAAATTAGTTCCACTAGTTAATGTCAAAGTAGTTTGTGTAGAAGTAATAGCACCATTCAAAGTTGTAGTTGCTGGAGATTTGACTCCAGAAATTGTCACATTATTACTTGTAGCATACATATGATGATTGGGATGATGTACTTTCATTGTAGTACTAGCATCGGTAATAATAAGTGGGTCTTTAGCTAAAGTTTGTGTTGGAACATCATCATTCGTTAGTGCTAAAACACCACTAGTCGTACTAAACTCAGCACATTTCACAGTGAACTTCATATCTTCCATCGGACTCATTGACCATCCAGTATTATTATGTGACTTATATAGAATACCAACATGAGGTTGTTCAGATATAGTTCGTACTCCATCAATATCAGTTTCACCCATTCTGGAAATCCAAACCTTATGATTTTCCGTATTGCAGATTGCAACAATACAATATTCAGTCTCCGCTTCTACATAAACTGGTGAAGGGAATGTATATGTTGTTGCTGTAGCAGCAGTATCAGAAATATTGATATCTGCTGGATTTTTTGTTACTCGACCAAAGGGTAAAACCTTGGGGCCGGGAAATCCATTTACAACATTTCTTAACTCCAAAATTATAGGAAGAACATCGTCTTTTGCTTGATGATATAAATCAACAGAAGTAATAAATCTTCCGCTACCCGAAGTGTCACCTTCCATCGTAAATGTTTGAGCTAAAGGATCAGTGCCGCCGCCTCTGCCGAAAAAGGTACCCTTAGTTGCAACAGATTTCCTTGCCATCGCCGCGGCGACGCCGCCGGCCGCTCCAGCAGCCGCGGCGCTTGCAGATGCTGCAGCTCTGGCAGATGTCGCCGCAGCTTGTGCGGCCGCAATGGCTGCTTGTTCATCATTCCAATTACCTGTGAGTTGACGAACATCATTTGTTACAATAGTATTGAAAGAAGTTTCTTGACTTACATCAGTTCTTGTAACTTCAGCATTTCTTGTTGCAATAATTGTTTCTTGTTCTGTTTCCAACATTCCAACGGCAGAGTATATTGTACTTCCTGCTGTGCCCGGGCGCTGTTCTGTACTAACTACACCATTTTCAATACTTGAAGTAAGTCTAAACTCAATATCTCCTGTAGTAAACTGAGGATTACCATCAACCGTTGGATCAGGTATTAAAAATGTTCCTTCTACTTTACCTGTTGCAGTTGTAATCAGAGGACTTCCAGCTACAACTGTTGAGGCAGTAGTATAGGTTGTGCTTGCAGGCGTAACATGAGAAGTAACATCAGTTTTATTAAAAAACGCATACAATCTGTTGTTAGGTTTAAATTTTTCACCTGTAAAAACTACACTTCTTGAACGAACAACAGGAAGGGCTGTTGTTGAAACAACTCTAAAACCTTGTGATACCCTGTCAACTCTAAGTGCAACTTGAGTATCAACACCAGTTCTCGTTTGATCTGTTCTCACCGTTTCTGTAGTTCTTGTTACGTCAAATCTGTCAGGTGAAAATTGTGTTCCACCTTCTGTCCAATTATCAGTTCGTGTTTCAACAACACCTGACCATTGAGTTTGCCAAGAATTCCAAATAGAACCAAGATTGTTTGCCTCTTGAGCTAAAACTGCGTCATAATCGCCTTCTTCATTAACTACTAGTTCTGGTATAATTTCAGTTTCAAACCATGTATCAGATGATGGTGATAATGTTATAATTCCTGTCCATTCATCTGATATAACAGGATTAAGTTTTTCCGTCCTTGTAGCATAAGGTTGTTCTGTTAATGTTACTTCTGTATACGGAAGAGTAATTAGATCACCAGTTTTTTGATAACCAGCTGCAGTTCTTGCCGTATCAGTTGAAACTGATTCTATTAAATCAATAGCTTTTGCTTTATGTTTTGGTCGTAATTGACCAAGTTCAAAATCCATAGAATTTTTATAATCTCTATGTACAGTATCACCAATACGATGACCTTTAAAATTATCAACAATAAACCCAGATTTAAATCGGTTCAATCCGTTAGCATCAGTGACTTCAAAACTTTCAGCATCTCTTTCCAATAAACTTAAAGCTGTATAATACTCAACATGATCTAATCTTTTAGCAATCTTACCAATATCCTTCATAGTATATCTTTGATGCTTTACTTTTCTTATCGACACATTTTTTGGTAAAAAAGTATATGCCGGAACAAAGAAAGTAGACATTAACATACAATTGTCTGGAACTTTTGGTAATAGTGGATTTTCAGCACTTCGACCTTCAATTATTTTAAAATCTCCCTTGTTAGTTAAAATCAAGGATGCAAATTTAGGAAGATAATATTCAAAATCTGCTTGAATGAAAGAGCCTGGTTTTGGAGTATCTACAGTCGTACCGCCGGTTCCTCCAAAAGTTCTACTATAAAAATTGAATGAGAGGCCTGTTATTTCGTCAACTGTTGACAGTGTTGCAGATGCACCTGCTATATCATCCACTCTTGGACGAAAATCATAGGCATCATATAATGGGAATTTGCCTGATGGTTGTGGTTCATCTACATCAATCTTTGAAGCAGTATATATTGGAATATTATCATATTCCATTTGTTTTGCAATATCACTGTAAGAGTCAACCGTAAACATATCTCCAGCACCATGCTCAAGATAATCATAAACAACAAGAAGTCTTCCTATAGGTGCCGCTTGACTCCTTTTTCTTACAATTCTTGCAATATCATAATAATTGTCACGTTGTCCTGTGTCAAGTAAATATTTTGATGTAATGACGATATCGCCATCAGTTGTTGCTGTAACTGTCGCTGTTGCTCCAGAACTTGTTCCTGTAATTGTCTCAGCAGTAAAAGAAAAACTATTTGTTGAAACAAAACTCATAGGACTAGATGTGTCAATAATTCTACCAGTAGCACCACTTGTGCCACCTGTAATCTTTTCACCTCTGGTAAATGTCCCTGTTATTGTAGTCAAGGTCAAAGTAGGTGCAACCGCATCTGTAGAAGTATCCTGTGAGTCAAAAACACCAACCAACTTAAATGCATCAGCACGACCCAAAGAAATATCTCTATCACCTGGCCGTGTTCCATATGCATCAGCTGATCCAGTAGTAACCTTCATCTGTTTCATAAGTTTAGTTGTTTTATTTTTCTGTGTTACACTTGTTTTAAGAATGGTTGCAGTAAGTTTCACTTTTGCTGTGTCACCCAAAACAGTTGAATCAGTAATCGTTAAAGAAGCTGTTCCTGTTCCACTTACTTCATCAGCAATACTAACAAGTTGTCCAACACTGCCTGTACCATCACCAGCAGTAAGAATTGACATTACATAATCTTTTTCAGCATGTGTCACAAAAGTTTCGTTTGTACTTGCATTAAATGTAACAATACCAGAAGAATTAGTTGTGCCGATAAACTGTCTGCGAACAGTGTATTGTGTATCAGATGCTCCCTGATTATTAGTGGTTAAAAGAGTCTTAATAACTTGTTTTGATAGTTTTTCTAACGCATTATTTTTCTCAGGATTAACAAATTTTGGTATTAGATTCGTTTCCATGATGATTCCACCAGAAGGATCGTCATCACCTACATCCAAAGTGAAAGTATTGTTTGCATTAGCACTACCAGCATCTGTTCCATCTAATGTCAGAGTATTAACAACATTTCTTCTTCTTACAGGAGCCTCTAATATCACATTTGCTGTGAAATTTTGTGCAGCAGTATCATCTACCATAACCATAGAACGAACTTGTTCAAAAGTCCTTGTGTCATCAGTATCAGAACCACCAACAGAGGTCAAAGTCAAATCAGTATCATCAGAATCTTCTACAATTGAACTAGTTTCAGCAGAATCAGAAGCTGTAATTTTTTCTCCATTAGAAAATCTACCAGAAGTTTTAATTACAGTTATTTTTGTTCCAGAGGTAGTAGCAATATTATTAACAACATAACCTGTAGCACCAGAAGTAACACCAGTTATTTTTACACCACCAGTTGCATAATTAGCAATCAAAGTTGGACTTGGTGTACCACTAAGAGTAAGAGTAGTGAACATTTTGACATCAAAAAGATATATCTTATATCTTGCATCATCAGTACCAATAGTACCAGAGTCATATTCTATAGCTCTTGCCCTTGCTTGACCTATAGGTTGAAGTGTATCTCCACCAGAACCGCTAGGAACAGGAACACTCCCATCAGTAGTTATTGTATGATCGTAAAAACTTATTGTTTTATATGCAGTTGTCTCACCAGAAATTGCAGTTATATCAGGTGTACCGTAAACATTATTAATAACTGTGTAATTTCCTAAGTCAAATGTTGTAATACCAGCATTAACATTTTCTGTATCTCTTGCCTTATTAAGGTCTTTGAATGTTGGAGATATTTTTTCAATTTCATAACCCCTAACATAAGCTTTACCAGTTGATACCTGACATGCTAACAATGCATTAGTAGAAATATTTCCATCATCTGTCGTGTCACCAGAAATATATACACCAACATTTTCATTTAGTGTTGTACTTTCCTTCATTGTAATGTTAAATGGTCGGACAGTATAATCTCCAGACTCGTCATAAGTCCTTCTAGCAATAGTTTCTTCCAAAATATTATATTCAGTACTACGATTTATAGTTTGTATAACGCCGTTTTTATACGAGGTTAATTCAATAAAATTACTATCTGCTGTAGCACCATAGTCTAATTTTTTTAATGCCAAAGAAAATTGTAAACGATGAGCACCTTTGGCAGCATAGTTTGATGAACCTGTAGCATTATCCAAAAGAGTTGATTGATCTTCTGGTGTAACCAAAGTTTCAGTAATAGCAAACCCACAACGAAAACTTACGTTTGGGTCATATTTGCTAATAACTAATCTTTCTTCTGAACATTCTACAAAATGACCACGGATAAAATAAACACCAGCTTGAACATCAACAGCAACACCGACACCAGCTGCCGGTCCAGTAGCTACTCTCAATTCTGCCGTAGTTAAGGTAGAATCTGTATCGCTAAGTGAAGAAGTATATGTTGTTGCAGAAACAATGTCAGTAGAGTATGATGTGGTATGTGTTATTCCAGCATTTGCAGAAATATTTTCTCCATCTCGGAAAACTTTTTCTTCACCGTCACTACCAGTTTTAATATACTTCACATATAAAATAGGTTGATCTGTGGTTGTCGCAACATCATATCCAATTACCTGAGCGGTAACACCACTTGTAGCACCTGTAATAATAACAGGAGTTGTAGCATTATAATACTGTTCTGGATCAATTGTTTCAGTAGCAAATGTCGAAGCAAGTTTCAGAGAATGATAAAAATGTAGAACACTAACTTGGCCAGGGATAACTACACTGCCTTCTTTGAACACATGTTCACCAAATCTTGCGATTTGGTTTTGAAGAGAAGATTGTAATTGTGTAAGTTCTCTTGCCTGAATAGCAAATCCCGGCCGGAAGAGAGCCTTTACATAATTCTTAGATTCATCAAAATCATCATAATATGGTGCTACATTAAGGTCTGTCTTTTGAGCCATATGTTAAAACTCCACGATAATTTTTATATCTTCAGTCTGGTCTGTGGCCCGACTAATTGGTTTTCTATTTTCCTGATAAATTATATTACCACTATCAGGTTGAAGTTCTGGATTTGCATACCCGTCAGAAAACGTGATAGTATTAGAATTCGCAAGAGTTACAGCAGTATCAGCTGATGCATCAGGTGTTCCAGCTGCAGACGAACTTGCTCCTGTTACCGCATTAGCGCCAGAGAAGGCAACATAAGCACCTGTTGTGCTATTCGTTCCATAATCACCATATCTTTCCTGATGATAATAAAGAATTGAAAGTGTACTGTCCCACTCTATTACTTTACCTATCGCACCAGTTGATGCTTGAGATATCTTTTCATCAGGAGTAAATGTTCCAGATGTAGATGTCAATTTTAATGCATATGTTTGACGATACGTTGTTGACGATGCAACAGTTGAAGTACCATAGGTTGTTGGGTCTGTAATAACAGCAATGTTTCTAAAATCATTTCCAGCAAGAACGTCATCAGCCTCTGCGCCAGTAAGTGTGGCTCTCATCATAACATAATGTCCACCTAACTCATTAACTGCATCATTTCCATGTCCCTCTTTAGGACTGATAACAACACTTATTGCTCCACCCGTACCACTTCCCATAGAAGAAGCAGATGAAAGGTCTGAATCTGAGAAGGTATAACTTGAACCAAGATTAACAGTTCCGTATGTATATGCAGCACCAGCAGAATTAATGGTAGTATCCGTACCAGCAGTCAGACCAAAAGAAGCAATTGCACCACCACTTACAGTAATTCTTATAACTGCACCAGATGATGTACCTTGACTAGTTCCATCTCCATATACTGCTGCATAATATGTTCCATTTGTATAGCCAGAACCAGCAGTAACGACCAAACTTTCTATTGCACCATCCGTTGCCGCTGCACTTACGGTGCTGTCTGTTGCAACAGGCATGAAGTCTGCCGTAAGAAACTTATTT
>CALBXV010000554.1 GCA_937890045.1 uncultured archaeon | reverse complement strand
ATGGCATTTGCAAAAGGAAAATACGCTAAAGCAATCTCAGACCGATCTGGTATGGAATTTCCATATAGTGAAATGATTCAAGAATGGAATGGTATGCTCGTTCATCAATCTGAATATGAAGCTAAACATCCTCAGTTAGGACCACTATCACATGGTGCTGAAGGACACGGTTTAAGACATGCAAGACCAGCAAGAACTGAAAATACAGTTGCAACACCATTAGAACCAAATCCTTTTGAAACAATTGCAGCAGGATCAGGTATTATAAATGTTTATGAAAAAAGCCATGGAAGATCTACTGATGATACGGTTAGATTTAGAGGTCCTATTTGGACAAGCTCTGATGCAGACGCTTATCAGGACCCTGTTGATTTTGATGGTATCAGTGGTTCTAATATTGCAAAAGCTGCTGGCTACTCGATTACCGTTGGGACACGAGATTCAAGCGGCGACATTACAAACACGAATGACTACTATCACTTTACTGTAGATACAAATACTGCTACAGCTGGAGGAATATCAGGAGGAGGCAACAATTGTTCGGCAGGCCCGGCAACATTGACAGCATAATATGAGTCACGGATTTACTTATTCAACATTAACCACAGCCATTCAGAACTATACTGAAGTAGGAACTTCTGTCCTATCAAGTACGATCACAGATCAATTTATTGATAATGCCGAAACTCGAATTTTTAGGGACATACCCATTGATGCCAATCGAAAAGAAATGATTGGTAATTTAACAGCTTCAACAGACAATGTTTATACGCCGGCAGGGACTTTATATGTTAGGGGTGTTCAAGTTTATACATCAACGTCAGCAGCAACAGGTACTAATAGCTGGTTGATTAAGAAAGATATTAGCTATTTAAGAGAATACGATGCAGCTGAAACAACGACCGGCACACCAAAATACTATGCAATGTCGGGCGGAGCGACAGGAAAAGGAGCAACGACTTCAGGAAAAATTACCGTCGTACCGACACCTGATTCAGCTTATACATACAAAATTCATTATTCAGCAAAACCTGAGGGACTAAGTTCAGCGAATACGACAACCTATCTTAGTATAAATTTTGGAAATGGACTTTTATATGCTTGTCTGGTAGAAGCATATGGGTATTTAAAAGGTCCTCAAGATATGTTACAATTATATGAACAAAAGTATCAAACAGAAATTCAAAAGTTTGGTGCAGAACAATTAGGTCGAAGAAGACGAGACGATTATACGGATGGAGAACCTCGTATACCCGTTCCGGTTCAGACACCGTAAGGATAAAATATGGCAACACTAACTTGTAAAGTAATAGAAGAAATCACACTCAACAATATAGACTATGGATCGGAAAGATCATTAGAAATTTCCAGTGTTAATGAAGTTGTAAAAAGAGTCGTAACAGCTTCAACAACCGAATGTGGGTTAATAGGATTTTTATCAGCGCTTAGTAACGTGGGTGTAACCGCTAACAAGGTGGGTTATGTTGCAGGAATGTTTGATGACGGCGATGTACGATACATTAGAATTACAAATTTAGACGACTCAAATCATATTATGTTAACTTTTAGAGACGAAGACAACACAGAATATCGAATGAAAGTTGATGCGGGTCACTCGTTTATTTATCCAGGTGATAATAGCGGTGGTGTGGTTGATACTATGAAAGCATCAGGATCAGCTTTAGCTTCAGGCCTTTCAGATTTAGTAGACATTACCGTGGATGCAGATACTGCAGCGTGTGATGTAGAAATTTTTGTAGGGAGCGCTTAATGGCATCAACATATACAGGACTAGGTACTGAGTTAATGACAACCGGCGAAAATGCCGGAACATGGGGATCAACTACCAATACCAATTTACAAATCATCGAACAAATGGTCGGTGGCTATGTTGAAAAAGCTGTAACATCAACTCCTACTACATTATCCGTTTCCGATGGATCAGCAGGTGCGGAACTTGCACATAGAGTTATAAAATTTACAGGAACGATTAGTGAAAATACTGTAGTAACTATTCCTCTCGATGTTCAACAATTATATATTCTAGTCAATGGTACGTCAGGCGCTTATACCGTTCAATTTAAATATGCTTCTGGATCAGGATCTAGTGTTACTTTTGCGGCAACCGATAAAGGAACTAAATTTGTTTATGCGACTGCCGATGATGGTACTGATCCAAATCTAGTTGATACAGGGATTTCCTCTACGGGAGCACATGACTTAGATGGTAATGAATTTATTCTTGATGCTGATGCCGATACCAGCATTACAGCAGATACCGATGACCAAATAGATATTAAAATTGCAGGAGCTGATGATTTTCAATTTACAGCAAATACTTTTACGGCACAATCCGGTAGCACGATTGCTGCACAAGCCTTAACGGCTACAACAGTTACAGCTAGTGGAATTGTAAAAACAGATGATACTACTGCTGCAACTTCAACAACTGATGGTTCACTACAAACAGATGGTGGTCTTTCAGTAGCTGCAGATGCTATTATTGGTGATGACCTTAAATTATTAAGTGATTCTGCTGTATTAAGTTTTGGTGCAGATTCAGATACAACTTTAACTCACACAGACGGTACAGGTTTAACTTTAAACTCAGCAAATAAACTTCTTTTTAGAGATTCAGCTTTATCTATTAGTTCAAGTACAGATGGGCAATTAGATATTGACGCTGATACAGAAGTAGAAATTGCTACAACAACTCTTGATCTTAACGGTGCCCTTGACGTAAGTGGAGCTTCTCAATTTAGTTCTACTATTACAGTTGGTGAAAATGACACGGGTTACGATGTAAAATTCTTTGGTGCAACTTCTGGAGCTTATATGCTTTGGGATGAATCAACAGATGATCTTGTATTAGCAGGTGCTTCAAAATTATATTTATACGATGCAGCTGGTGGTGAATATCTTTCATCTTCAGGTTCTGCATTAACAATTGCTTCTGGTGGTGTTGCATGGGAATTACCTGCAGCAGACGGAAGTGCAGATCAATTATTAAAAACAGATGGTTCAGGAAATTTAGATTGGACTACTGTATCAGGAACAATTACAGCTTTAAACAATGCTACTGCAAATGAACTTACTACTGTAGGCTCAACAACAACAGAATTAGATGCAGAAGCCAATTTAACTTTCACAGGTTCTGCATTAACTTGCATAGGAACAATTACAACGGGTGTAGACGGCACGGGACAC
>CALBXV010000553.1 GCA_937890045.1 uncultured archaeon | reverse complement strand
CAAAAGAAATGATGGAATGGGGTGGTGTTGGTGTTATACATAGATTCCAAAGTATCGAAGAACAATCAAAAATGATGAAAGAAGTTTGGAGAATTTGGGATAGTTATTTTGATATCTCTGTTAATATGGGTGGTGAAGATGAAGAAAGAACTATTGAAAAAGAATGGAATGAATGGTGGAATGATTATAGTAGAAGTAACCCACCACAAAAAGAGGATTGGGACAATTTAAAAGAGAGATTTTGGTGGGCTGATTATATGATTAGAGATGAAAACATATGGAAAAAAAGACCGTTATGTGCAGCTATTGGAGTTACAGGGGATTATTTAGAAAGGGCACAAGAATTAGTTAAGAATGGATGTAATGTTCTACTTATAGATGTAGCGCATGGACATCATAAATTAGTAGGAGAAGCAATTGAAGAGGTCAAAACCAAGTTATCAGGAGTTGAAATCATTGCGGGATCGGTTGCGACAGGAGAAGCGAGTGAATACTTATGTGAAAAAGGAGCAGACACGATTAGAGTCGGAATTGGAAACGGGTCATTGTGTGAAACACGCATTAGGACTGGTGTGGGAATCCCTCAAGTTACTGCTCTTCTTGATTGTGTTGCCATTGCAGATAGTTATGATGTCCCTATTATCGCTGATGGTGGTATCCGTAATATTGGTGATGTGTGTAAGGGACTTGCTTGTGGGGCTGATTCGGTTATGTTGGGTTCCCTGTTATCAGGAACTAAAGAAAGTCCAGGAGAAATTGAAAAAGTAGGAGAATGGCCTAACGAACAGTTATTTAAAAAGTATAGAGGTTCAGCATCGTTGGACTCTAAAAAATCAAGAGGAAGTAATAAGAATGTCGAAGGAAACCACACAGTTATTCTATACAAAGGCAAAGTCAAACGAATTATTCAAGATATACAAGAGGGAATTCGTAGTTCTTTCAGTTACGTTGGGGCTAACGATATTTCTGAGTTTCATTCTAAAGTAGAGTTAGTTCAAGTTACACGAGCTGGAAATATCGAAGGAAAACCACATTTACTTAATACGAAATGAAAAAAATAAATTTATTATATTTAATAGGAGAGTTGACAAATTTAATATTAATAACTCTTATTGCTTTTATGGTTACGATATCACTATTAGTTATCGTGAGTATAGAAGAAACAATTAGAATATTAAAAGAAGGAGTTGATAGTGGATTTAGAAGAAGTACTTCATAAATTAGAAGAAGCAAAAGATTCAGTAGATTGGGATATGGTAGAAGATTGTATAGAATCTATCAGAGTTCTAATAGACGACTTTGATGAATATCAAAGTGAAGAAGAATGGGGCTGAAATAGGCATTCGACAGATGTTATTTGACATTAGAGTGCAGCAGAGTTTGAGTAGACTCGTGAAAAAAGACTCACAAAACCAAAATGGCGAATTATCGCTACAAGGGTTGGAAATAGATTGGCACTTAGCCAATTCAGAAATGGGATTTGACAATTTCGTTGAACCTGTTTCAGATTCCCAACCATCTTACGCTTACGCGTAAGGTACTGAGTTTATCTAGTACTCGGTCATAAAATAAACTAGTGTGATCGCCAACACAAGGAGGCATTAAACCTTGTCAGTTAAACTCATCTGTGTAAATGAGGACATGGTGGTTTGTTGATTTCTACCGATTTGAAATCAACTAAGCTGTAACGACTCTTTGAAGAAGATAGACTGGACTCGGGTTCGACTCCCGACAGCTCCACAAAAAAAATGTATTTTTGAACCGTTAACTGATATTTATATAAAAGGATATAATAATAAATGAAAATGAATAAATATTTGATACCATTGGCTATTGTACTGATAACGTATGCTAATGGTATAGTATCAACTAAATTCTTAAACGATAAGAATATCCAACTACAATCTCTGGTAGATGAAAATAAAAGACTATCAGAAAGGTTGGATGAATATGAAACAGAGGGAATGCACGTGACCGTAACTATGTATCAACCTGTTCGTTATCAAACCGATTCTACACCGAACATTCTCGCAGATGGAACGCGGATTAGGACACAACAAGCGTCCAAGTACAAATTTATAGCGGTAAGTAGAAACCTTTTGAAACGTTGGGGAGGATGGCTAGATTTCGGAGACTTTGTATTACTGAAAGGTACAGACCATAAAGATGGGGTGTATCAAGTTCGTGATGTTATGAATAAACGATTTGTAAATCGTATAGATATTCTAGAATCTACAGATGTTAAACCATATAAGTATGAAAAAGCAGAGATAATGAAAACTGATTTATTGGGTAAGAGTAGTTCATAAATAGAAAAATAATACTTGACAAATGAGAAAAAATGTCGTATATTAAGACATTGAAAAATACAAATAAAATGAGGTTATAGATGCAGACAATCACACGAGAGTATGGTTTTGATACTGGACATAGAGTAATGAACGAAAGGTTCAAGTGTTTCAATGCACATGGTCATCGGTATCATATTAAATTAACTTACTCTTTTCAAGATATGCATGAGATTGGTTATATAATTGATTTCAAAGA
>CALBXV010000552.1 GCA_937890045.1 uncultured archaeon | reverse complement strand
TCATGAATGATTCATCACGCATTACAAAATGGCTACATAAATCAGATCTTGAATGGCTTGAGTCTGAAAAGAGAAGGCTAGAGAAGAAAGGTTGGAGTGTAATCATTGAAACAGTAAATGATAGATACTCACTTTGGAGAAAGTCATTTTATTCGATCTCTAAAATGAATTCTAATAATATTCCCATTAAATAGGAAGGAGATTATCATGGAAAATATATACTCAGGAGTATTCTTTGACAACGGTCTTCATATGACGTGGGATTATGCACCTGGTCATTGTAAACTTCCAGAATATGTGAAAGAAGGATATAAGCAGTTAGTAGAATTATATTCTATTATTAGCTTACAGAGTATTGGCGGATATGGTTGTTTTATATATTTAGATGGTGTAAAGACACTCAATCAAAGTAATGGTAAGTTACCTCTTCATATAACTCTTTATACAGGATATGAGTCTGGAAGGGAAGTATCACCTGCTGAATTTGGACCTATCTTGAAAGATAGTTTGCATGACCTTCCTTTAAACGATTATTCTCCATTAACAAAGTTATATTCTTGGGAAGGTACTTGGGAGTTTTACTCAAGATGAGATGCCCATACAAATACAAATACGAGTTAGTAGACTGGATTGTAACAATATTTAATATATCTAAGTCTAAAGCAAATAAACTAAATAAGGATCAACTATATGCCATTTGGTATAAAAGGAGATAAGAATGACTAAAACTAGATTAAAGAATTTAACTTTAACACCAGTAAAGCGAAAGGTTGGTAGACCTCGTGGGACTACTAAAGCAAATGGATATAAGGTATCAACAGGTAGACCACCAAATAAGAAACCCATATATCAATTACCAAAGAATTGGGGTAAGTGGTTATAGTATATATTTGCAGGGAGCAAGGTGAATTATTGTAGAGCTGAGAGTTAAGCTGCTCGGAAGTGCAATAATTCTTGCATTAGTTGGTTCGAAGCCAATGAAGTGTCCTTGTTAATTTGCTATGCATGTTTAAAAGAGAGGCTGTCCCAAAGGCTGACAACATGTATTTACCTAGACAGTGATTAGTGAAAGGACTGTTTATTGTCGCACTAACCCGAATGGGGACATCCGAAAGGTTGTGAAGCAAGATAGCTCTTGCAGGTAAAGTCTTGATAACACAAACAAATAGAAAAGTCGAGAGACGAACTACTTTGTGACGGATTCTAAGTATCAACAGGTTCTGGGGTGAAGCAGCCTGGATACTAATGTATTTGTTGTAGTAACTGTACTTATGGATAATACCCGTGTTAGGGATAACATATTATCTGAGGTGCCTTGTAGAAATACGAGAATGCATTGAACCGTGACCTGGAAACAGGCGATTGCTCCTATTAGATATCGAAGTTGTTTTCGATAGCAAACCCTGCTAATTTTTTAATCAGAATACAAGTAGCTTCTGCGACACCTGTCATGACATTCGGAAAACCAGATAAGTCAAAACCGCACTGGTAGCTACTTGTTTAACATAATCTCAGATTGCTGTCCAATAAGGCAGACTTGGAATGGTTAGCGGTACTAACCGTTTACACCTACTGAGATGTTAAACAATTAAGGGAGACATTTATAATGATTTCTTATAAAGCTTTAAAGATAGAAAGAAGGGATTAAGTTTGTCAGCATCTGCTTACTCCCTTCAAATGATACATCACGGTTAAACCAACCGTAAGTGGGTGCTGATAATTTTGTGAAGAAGGGAGACAAAAATGAAAGAAGAAAATTTACTTTTAGAGATTGATGAAGAATGGATAAGATTCGAATATTTCGTGTATATGATGGAAGAATTTGATGAACATCAAGATAGTGTTATTCCAAGCATACCGCATGAAGAAGAAATTCTTGATTGTTATGAATACATAATTGGTAGAAGATTATTTTATATAAAAATGGAAGAAGGTTGGAAAATGATAAAAGGATATGATAAATGAAAAGGAAGGAAACAATGATAGTAAGTGAGTGTTGTAATGCATTACCTTATCCTGAAATATATGAAAACATGGGAAAATGCAGTAAATGCAAGGAAGATTCAATGTTTTATGAAGAAGACGAATTCGATGAAGAAATAGAACAAATCGTCAATTATAAATTATTAGAAGAAGAACTTGAAAAAGCTCATAAACAAGTAAAAATCGCTAAAGATGCCCTTAAGTTTTTATCTAGACATCCTACTTCATCCCTAAATTATAAGTATATATCAAAACAAGCACTTGACGAAATGTTCCCAGAAGCTGAGGTATCGGTGAGAGAAAGAGGAATAAGCGAACAAATTCAAGAGGACATCTGTACCTATTTAGACGAGTATCAGATTTCACAATCCTGCATGGATGACCTTTGCCAAATCGTAGTTGATAACTTTAGGAAATAAACTAAAAGTAAAAAGGGAGGTATAGTAATGACAGATTTTATCAAAACAAGAATGGGTAAAGAGACTGTTGAAAATTTCAATAAGTATTTGCCAAGAATAATGACATGTTTTGAGACAATAGCTTTAGCTTTAACAAGTTTAGCTTTGAAAGAAGAAAATAGACTTTCAGATATCGCTTTAGAAAATCTAAAGGATAAAAAAGATGAAATTAATTAATAGAAAGTGCAGTATCTGTGAAAGTAAGATAGTAGCAGATTTAAATGGATGGGACGGTGGACATAATTCATGGCCAGTCAATGATGATAGATGTTGTGGTTATTGTAATGATACTGTTGTTCTACCTGCAAGAATGATGATCTATTTTAAAGAACAAAAACAAAAAAGAAAAGAGAGGTAAATAAAATGGCTAAATATCAACAAGGTGATGTTTTATTCGTTTTAGCAGAAGAAGATCAATGGCACATAATTGAAGAAAATCTGCCAGCACACAATCCCTATAAGCATAGAACACGATTTATAATGAAGCCTACATCAAAAAATGAATATGGTAGAATATTTAAGGAAACTGCTAGAGTAAATAGTGACTGGAATAACAAAGAAAATGTTTTAACAGTTGCACATGGTGAAATTACTGGTCATTCTCATGCATTTAACATGGTTGATCATCCTCCAGGTATTGCAATAACCGCATTTGGTAAAAGAACTACAAGAGTAGGAAATATACCTGAATTCATTAAGATTACAGGTGATTCTGCTGTTATTAAGCATGAAGAACATAATGCTTTGTCGATTCCTGCTGGTCATTACAAAGTTAGTATAGTTAAAGAGTGGGATCATATTTCTGGAACAGCAAGATATGTGGTGGACTAATGGGTATTCATATTGATAAAAATCATAATCTAGAGAAAAGAGATAAACTACGTAATTTAGCTGTTAACGGAAAGCAGGGAGATGCCTTTTTCTTAGATACTGGATATGGATACGGGCATCTTGCATTTCACTGTGTAAAGATAGGATCAAAAACTATAAATATCTATGGATTTGATAGAACATGGTATAAAGGGACAAATCATAAGATTCCAGCTATAAGAGTAACCAAAGAACACTTTACATTTCTATCAGGTAATTTTAGTCATTGGG
>CALBXV010000551.1 GCA_937890045.1 uncultured archaeon | reverse complement strand
TTGCCATTATTCAAAATCAGTAGGAGCTGTTGCCATAGGATTAACATAAACTTCTCCCTGAGCCTGTCTTATAAATTCCGTTGGGGAACTTACTGGACTTCCTTCAAGTAAATCCCAAAATCCATCAAAATCATCATCAAGAGCTGCTGTCTTAGCTTGATCTATCTTAATCGTAATTGTTCCACCTGTTCGCGTAGAACCATCTAGGGTTGTTCCTCCAATAGTTATATTCCCAACTCCTGAATCTGTCGAGTTAGAAATCGTACCACCACTAGACACAGAAGCATCTCCAAAGGCAAGTTTACCACTACTACTTATATCTCCGTTAAAGGCCGTGTGAGCGAAATCTTTCACAATAGTAACTCTATACTTTTTATCATTCCATTGATGAGTATCATCCATAGTTATCACAATCTCATAGTCAGAGCCTTGGATAATTTCCAAGTTGGAATAACTTTTTGTAGTTTCTGGCATTTAGTATAAAAATACTACGTTGGCACTTGAAGACTTAGTTGTACATACAGGGTATATATGACCAGCAAGTAAGCCAGTAAACACTACATCTGCATCATTAATTGTGAGTGTGTATTCACCAGCAACTTTTACATATATTGCTCTGCAGGCATCTTGAGTATTTGTTGTAGCCACCACAGCTTTAACGTATGGTGCAACACTCTCTTGAGCTGAGTAGTCTTGAAGACCTTTGGGGAGTACCGCCATGCTATTTTCTCCTATCTAACGGAAGTTAATGGGTCTGAAAAAGCCATAGAGATCGTTCTCTTATTACTTTCTTCATCAGAAACCTTTTTCCAAAATTCACGCATATAATATTCTTTCAATTCAACATTTCCCCCTCTTTCTGCCAATCTAGCCATAATGTAACAAACAACAGCTAATCCTACAGCTCTATTAACATTAACATAACTTGACTCACTTGGAGATGCATCTACACTTAAAGATGGATTTGTCCATGTAGTCTCATCTGTATCTGTAGCTAAAGTATTAGGATCAGTGGTAACAAATGGCTTAACAAATGTAGTATATTCAAATCTTAACCCATTAGTAATTGTCTCATCTGGGTAAATTAATTCATTATCACCAGTAGAAAATCTACCTCTACTATCAGGAATTGCGGTACTAGTCTTTCTTAGTCTATACAGACGTATTTGATTGTTCCCACCTAACTGATAAAACCAGTTTCTATTTGTATCGTAACTCATTATGGATTTGTATCCTCAGATACTACAGGAGTTCCTACTAGTCGTCTAATTTTCTTATACTTATTATCATCTTCTGTGTCTAAGACGCTAACTGAGTTTATAGAAATTAAATCTGCTGGTAAATCATAATCTCTTGTATTCTCAGTAATTGTCTGTTTTCTTATTTTAAGATTTTTCACATTTGAAGATTCGATAGCATGAATAGCATCCTTAATCCACTCAAGTACTACTTTAGTATCATTTGTACCAGCACGTTCCATTACCTCTAATACTCTCACGCTGTACTCCTTTGCTCTTCTGCTCTCTGAGCCGCCTGTTGAGGTGGAGGAGCCGAAGAAGCTCCCGTAGAAGCTGTCAACTCATTAATGGCCCAACTATATAATGTTGAACTCTTTTGAAAATCTTGTTGTGACTGTGATGCGTATGCCTGTGCTATTTGTAATCTGACTCCAGCCTGATCCAAATTTTTCCCAGCGATTTTTGCATTTGCCTGAAAGCTTGAAGACTCAGCATTTACATCAGCTTGATATTTTTGCATTAACTTAGATACTGTAGCCTGATACTCACTAATTCTAGTAGTATTATCTCTAACCCAAGTTTCTACTTTAGCTTGATACTCCTGTACCTCTTTTCCTACTTTTGCTGTATACTTAGCAATGTGATTCTGTTGTTCACCCGACCATTTAGCTAAACTATTCTGAGCATTGGCAACTTGGCCCTGAACAACCTGAATTGCATCTTGTTGCGTAGCTTGATACGCATCCATTTGTGCTTTTACATCAGCAACCTTATCAGCCATTTCGGCTTGATACTTTGCAAGTTCACCAGTAAATCTTTGAATCTCTTTGCCAATAGCACCCTCATAATCTTTAAGCTTTAGTCCTTCTAAATTAATTGATTCTCCAGCTCTTGCTATTTCCTGAGCTGAAGCACTAATTGTAGCAACCACCATTTCAGTATCTTCATCATTTAGCCAGTATTGAACACTTTGGGGTTCTGTGTCTCCAGTCATAGTAGTTCCATCAACAAGAAGCTTTGCTTTTGTTAAAGCATCATTAGCTTCAGTCGTGCTTACAGCAAACGCAGGCAAATTAAATACAGGAAGACTTGTCCCTACTGTAATAGTTTTTGTAAGAGAAGCTGCTGCAACAGCAGCGGTCGGAGCTGTATAAGAAATAGTATTATCAGGGGCTAAAGAATCTGGCAAGGTAGCAGATATTGTTAAAGTGGGAAGTGTCCCTGAAAAACTATATGTTGGTAAAGCTGGAGCGGCTGGTGAGGAATAAGATGGAAATGAACTATTATAGGTACTCAATAAAGTTGATATGGTAGATAATTCTGTTGATGATAAAGCCTGCTTTGTTTCGCTTTGTCTTAAGAAATCAAGAGCACCAGCATACATCAATACTATATTCTCCCATTCAACTAGTACCCAACTCGATGTATTTTCATCTACAATTGGAGGGGCAGCATATACAACTGTTCCTGCGCTTGCTACTGTTGGGTCTGGTTTAATCCAAATCTTTCCATCAAGTTTATAATACTTGGGAAACATACTAGTAGCACCATTCAAAGAATAACTTGTATCAAATGCATATGCTAATGTATCTGGGACTTCTGATGCTATTCTCTTTCCATCATCACCATCATCTCTATAAACAGCTAAAATCTTATCATAAGCTACAGAGCTTCCAGTGCTAGCTGTTACTGAAGAGGTTGATGAAACTGTCCATAGGAATTTTTCTGGTAGTGAGTTTACAACCCACTTTGCCGCTTGATTGAGATGTTCTACTAAGATGCGGGATTTACCACCACATCCACATAGGTTATTAACCTTTTCCCAAAGTTTCATTAATCGCCTATCAGGATGACAGTTACGGATGCTTCATGAGAACCATCACTATAAGCAGATGCTTCTAATTTGCACTCTGCAATAGCTACACCAGCAAGTGGGATCACTGTTGATTCTCCGACAGCCAATACAGCATGATCGGTTGACCCTACTGAGACAGTTACGGTAGCTACAGTACCAACCGTACTATCATAGCTTACAAAAAATGCTTTTACAGTAGAGGGTGCTGCCCCTGCTTTTGTTGATGTTCCTTCAAAAGCTGCATCAGTTGATATTACTAATGGTGTACCGCTATTTGTTAATGCAACACCTGTATATTTTCTAGCCTTTGCATCAGTATAGGTAGTTTCAAATGAGCCACCATTGCTACCTACCTGTTGATCTACGCTATAAACGGTATAACTTTTTGTGTCAACAGTTTCAGTCGTATGAATCTGAGCTTCTACTGAACCTCTAATAATTAATTTATTTGCCATAATCCTTTGTTCTCAATGTTAAAGATACAAGCAAGGGGACGGAGGACAAAAGGAGGGGAAAGCCCCCGCCCCCAAACTTGGATCATTCATCACTATTTCCAGATAGCGTGACTCTCGGGCATCTGCCACTCGAACCCAGCTTCCGTCAGAATCATATCAACACGTTTATCTG
>CALBXV010000550.1 GCA_937890045.1 uncultured archaeon | reverse complement strand
GTTAGGCATAACACTAAATAACATGTGGGATATTGCGTCACCGGGAAAAGCCAAGTTTAGTGTTTACCAAAGCGACACAGCTGATGTAATTTGGGGAAGCGATGAGAGATTATTACCAAAGTTTGTTCAGACTTTAGAATCTGAGGGATGGAATAGAGTCGCAAACCTTATTAAAGAAAGCGTAGGAAATGTAATGTCTAATACTCTTAAGGTTAAAGAAGAACACCAACCAAACAACATCTTCTTACATAAAGATGAAGATATTCCTAAACACACTCTACATCAACTTCTATTAGCTGATCTTCATGGAAAATATCTACCCACTGCTATTTTGAAGTCATCGCAATATACTTATTCTCTTGCAGATCACAGAATATTTAAGGCATTAATTGATGGAGACATTGATTATATTACAGGAACTAAGGGAGGAACAGCTGATGGAACAAGTAGTAAGAAAGGTGATCCAAACTTTAAGAAGTTTATATATTATTATCCTACTACCACAAGCAGCGGTACTAGTAGCTATTCTGCCAAAGTTAAAAACAGGCCAAAGGGATACTATAATAGATTATATGATCCTGGTGGTGGAACAGCTTCTCCATTCGAAAGTATCCATAAAGAGGAGAAGAAATCTGTTTTTTACTATATGTTTTTTCACGAATGGGGCGGGCTGAAGAGGGGCCCCAGACAGCGCATATTCAAAATGTATCCACATTATCTATCAAACATTGATTATGCAATTATACAGGATCTGTACGATGCAATGACTAACTATGTACAAAGACAAAAAACAGGAGTTGGAAAGCAAGCAACTGGTGTTAGGATAGATCTGGAAAGTGCTATGAATGCTATAGGAGGAAGTTATCAACTTTTTCAGTATAAACCTACTGTAGGAACTCATGTTGTGAACAGCTATGAAGATATAATAGATAATAGTATTATAGCAACAGCTGATCAAATGTATAATCATGTTGAAATTTTATATGATGATGAACCTGATCCTAGTAATAATATTTCTAAAGCTGAGTATAGGGCCCAAGCTTGGATTAGCTATGATCAAGATCCTGACTATCTTAGATCATATCAAACCTATATGAAAAATTTAGATCCAAACTTATTCTATAATACCTTTGAAGCAAATGCCTATATCGAAAACGCTAATTCAGAGACGCAATCTGCTGCAATGTTAACTCAGCATGCAATAGCGCAGCAAGTATTAATGAATGTTATGAGGCCTATGTACCAGGGAACTTTAACTATGTTAGGAAATCCACACATAAAGCCCTGGGATCAAGTATTTATACATGATGATAGTATTTCTATGTATGGTCCTATAGAAGTTGAGCAAGTTGTAAATACTATCTCAGCAACAGGGGGTTACACTACTACTGTTGTTCCTAATTTATGTGTAACTTACAAAAGCGCCTCTAAACAAATTGATGATCTTGTTCTTAGTTTACATGCGACTATTCAGACAGCGGGGCTATTGGGAACTATTCTAAAGCATGCAGCTACTATTGGAGCTATTTGGTTTGCGATGAAACCTAAAATGTTACATCCGTTTCAAGGAAATATTGGTGGTAAACTTGGAAAATACTTAACGGCGGGGGGAGTTAATGTAAAAGAGGCAAGTGTGGCCCTGGAAAAAGCTAAAAAGGTAAAAAAACTAGAAACCTTTAAAAAAATGACAAAAAAGAATATGACCAACTCTGAGTATAAAATAGCAGTAGAAACACACGAGCTTTATGCAAAAGAAGGTACTAGACGAAACATGATTACAAAACAATTTACTAACGATATACTGGCGGATTTACCTGGATCTGGTGAAACTGGGGGCGTAAAAGGAGGAAAAAGTACTACTGCGAAATTAAATAATACTCAAACAAGAGTTACAGGAAAGATGTTTCAGACTACAGCAGACTTACATGCGTGGAACGAGTTAGGAGAACTTTATAAAAAGGGTGCAGCAACAAAAGGAAAAACATTAAATCCAAATACAAATGTAAAAGAAACGCAAGCAAGTTATAAAAAGAAATATAAAAACTGGAAGAAGATGACCAAAAAACACCACACTGTTAGTATAACAAAAGGGCCGTCTGTTTCTAGACTTAGAATACAGAGCAAAATAACAAGATATGGTAATAGTTTAAAAGCCTCATTACAGCTAGCAGCGGTGGAAGGAACAGTGACACCAAAAGCTCTTGCTGCAGCAGAGAAAACAATAGATGATGTTCTTAAAAAAGCAACTAGAGCAAATGCTAATGGAGTAACTATAAATAATCAAATGAATAGATTAATTAATTTGCAACGAAAAACATTTGCTAGAGAATCTAAAGGGGCTATGAATAAGATCATTGATAAATCTATATCTAATCTAAGTATTAGAAGTTCTCTAATGGGAGGAGCACTCAGAGTTCTAAACTGGGTAGGCTGGGTATGGACAGCTTATGAGGTAGGGTCCGCCATATGGGATTCTCTTACCGTATACGCAACTGGAAAAATCTTTCTAGCAGGACTTCTTGCTGGAGAAAACCAGTTAGCTTGGATTCCTCTTGAATATCAAGGAAAAGAATATGTTGCTGGTTTAGAAGGGATAATGGGAACGCCTCGAGGAATAGACACAATTCTATGGGGAGAATTTCAAGGAGATAATAATCAATTCAACAGAGTTATGTCTCTTTTAGAAATGACAATGCAGGGAGAATAGATTATTAATATAGTTACAATGACATACCTAAATAGGAGAATAGAATGAGTATTTCACAACAACAAATAACACGGATGGCTCAGAACCAACTTAAAGAGGGTGCTTTATCTGTAAGGAGAACTTATATTTCATTACCAGAAGATGCAATTGAATCTGATCCAGAAATGTATTGGAATGGACAGATATTAGCAGTTGAGGGGTTTTCAACCAAAGGAGACCGTCCTCCAAAACGTCATTTCTGTGTATTACTTAATACTCCTGAAGAAATAAATTCCCCATCTATACTAAAGTATGAGGTGATGGAATTATATTTTAAAGGTTTAGACGAAATGAAAATACCACCGAATAGAAAACTTTCTAATTATACCCCTGTTGAAGAAAATATACAAGGGTATGCTTTTATTTTCAATACAACTCCAAGAGTAACAAATATTCCTCCAGTAGCTAATGCAGAATTCTCTTTAAAATCACAACCTGAAATGAATCCAGCAGACACAAAAGTGTTAGGTAATGATAGAGGAGGTATAGCTGTTAATACTGATGGCGATGTACATGTTATCTCTGGAGATGGATCAGAAGTAGTTTTTGGCGCAGGAAAAGACAGTATACAACTGTATGATAAAGGTCTAAAAGGAACTGATGGAGTAGGCGACAATTCTTTAATAATAAATAATCCTATTAATACTGGCAAGATGCTTGGTTTTCCTATGCCTGGATTATTACCCCTATTTGTAGCTGTAGAAAAAGTTCCAAATATTCCAGAGATAGCTAATTTATATCTAGAAGTTAATAGAATGAAGGAAATAACACAGGGCTTGGCTGACCTAACAGAGGTACTGGTATCATGAATCTAGGTTTTGATCAATATGGTGCGGTTCAAACAAATACAGATGGAAGTCTATATGATGTAATAGAATATGAAGCAGAACTAGATAGACTTCACATGTTTTTTGATACTAAAAAAGGATCATATAAATTTGATAAATTCTTTGGAAATCTATCATTAAGTATATTTGGTAAAATGTATATTGACGAATTCGACACTGCAGAGTTTGATAATACATTACAAGAATCATTAACTGCTTCTTATTTACTTCCCGGGGCTACTGTATCAACAGAACAAATAGATCCACGTTTTTTAGAAACTACTATCTCTTTAGGTGGGGAGGATATTGTTTGGAGATTTCATGTTTCAAAAGGACGTTTAGTTAGAGTAACTACCACGGAACCAGAGTTGGAAGAATTTGCTCATATAATTACTGCAGTATACATACGAGGAACAGGAAGACTAGTTTATAATGTTTCTTATGTTTATGATAGATGTAATGAAGAAAATAGTATTGAGATTGATTCTGATACTTTATATGCTCATAGACTATATAAAGTTAATTCTCAAGTAGATCAAACTGGAACTCCTATATTGGATTATACACTAAATGACTTTGATAAACAACTAAACTTAAATACTGCAGTACCGGAAACTAAATGGATACGAATGGAGCTGTGGCCAGCCGATAGAGCAAACTTAGCAGCCGAAACCAACCCATACTTATTAAGGAGATAATAATGCCATATATACTTAAAACAATAGACGAAGTTACACAATCATTACAAAGCTATTTTACAGCAGCAGGTTTTGATAATGTAGTAGCAGGTACTCCAGAACACGCTCTTCTAAATATGCTAAGTATTGTAATTTATAATATTTATACAGACCTAGATACTACCTATAACACATTACTTCCATTAGATGCACAAGGAGCAGATTTAGACTTATGGGCATCCTTTTTTGGGATTGTTAGAGGAACCGAAAATATTGCAAAAGATGATTCGACAAATAATGTACACTTTTTTATTGCTGATTCTAATCGATCAACTGTTAATTCTGGAGCTGCTGTTGTAGTACCTGAAGGAGCAATTATAACTAATGATACTGCAGGAAAAAGATATAAAACAACAGCTGATGTAACTATCCCAGCTACGGCTCCTTCTGTAGTTTTTGTTCCTGTAGAAGCTCTTACTCTCGGCGCATTTATGAATGTAGTTGAAAACGAATTAATAAAGCATGAATTAGAGGACTCTCTAGATTTAACAGATGCTGAAATAGAACTTATAGAAGTTTCTAATAAATTTGCAATAGCTTCTGGAACATTAACACAGAGAGATTCTGATTTACAATTAGCTCTACAAGATATTTTTGGAGAAAATATAGGTACTAATAAAGAAGGGCTTATAAGTTTATTATTTGATCTACCAGGTGTAGCTAATGCAACACTTTTACCTGCTAAAAGAGGAACTGGAACTTTTAATGTATTTATAGACTCTACTTCCCCTATTGTCTCTCCCTTATTAATTCAAGAGGTACAAGCAGTAATAGATAGAGAAGTAGCACTTGGAGTTAAGGGCTATGTCGAATATCCAACTTACAAAGCTGTTACAATTGATATAGAAGTTCTAGCTAGAGATGGAGTGGTTGCTGCAGACTTATTAACTAGTCTTGGAGGAAGCACTACCACTGATATTATGAATACTATAAATAATATTGGTAGAGGTGCATCTCTAGATCCTATAATATTGCTTCGTTTAGCATTAGATCATGAAGATATTCTTAATGCTAAAGTAAAAGAATTAAAAATTGGAAACTATTCGGTTTTAGAAGATAAAATTATTAATAATGAAATAGTAGGACTAGGACGAAAGAAACTTACTGAATTTGAAAAATGGTTTTCATCTTCTGATTTAATAAGTTTCTGTGTAGCAGAATATGAATAAATACTATAAAAGTGCTGTAGCAGCTACTGAACTAAATAAACTTCCTAGTTTTGTAAATACTACTACCGATTCTGTTTTATATAAACTCCTCAACATTCCCTCAGTAGAAATTGATTATATTTCTAAAGATATAGAAGAAACTAAATGGAATATTATTCCATCGACTTCTAATTTATATCTTCCTGCCTCTGTATATTGGCTAAATATTGATTCTGATACTGTCTTCACAGGCTTTGAAAAACGTACTATTTTTGATTTTACCTTTGGTCTACCCACAGGATATACAGATTTAACAACTCCTCTTGCTGATATTTCTGCCTCACTTGGAGGAGAGGATGCTTTAGATATTGCTTTTGCTAATCCGTTATATTATATAGATGATGATGTCTCTAAAAAAATAGATGAGGGTTTTGTATTTTTATTAGACGGAACTACATGGTTTGATCAACAATTACTAATTACTGATACTTCTTTTTCAATTATAGATACTATATCTCTTGATACAAAATTCCAAGATATAGATAATGCTGAGAAGGATGAGTGGGTAACTCTAACACTTTTAGATAATGGCACAGGACAATATACTCTTGCAAATCTATATGTTAAAACAAGTTCAGTTAAAGTTATTGCTCCACTAGTACAAAATGCTGAGGGAGAATATCCATATGAATTAAGTGATAATGAGTTCTCATATAACAGCACAACTAATACTATTACCATTTTTCAAGATTATCTTTTAACTGCAAAACTTATAGTAGAGTATGAATACTCTCCTTTTGAAAAGCTCTACTCCTTTACATATCTAAAAGATATACATAGTGTTTTAACTACAACCTCTTCAGCAAATATACCATTTATTTTACCTATCTTTCCTCCAGGATATGAACTAGTTAATAATGAAGGCTATGAGTTACTAGTTCCTGAACATATAGCAGGACCTACAAACTATGAAGATGCGTATGGTAATCTAACTCCATATACTGTCTTATTTAAAAAAGAATTTGTAAATGTTGGAACTGCCGTAAAAGGAACTGCTCTTTTTAAACGCGTACATAAGTTTGATACTGTAAATCTAAGTTATGGAGGTCTGAATAGTTCTGATGTACCATATTGGAGTGCTCTTCTTCCTTTTACTCCTGAAAGCGGAGCTGAAGTTACACACTGTTTTCTTACTAACAGTGTATGGAACAAGCCATTTAGTAAAGGAACAGTTGAGGAATTGACAGCAGAGGAAGAGTGGGAAGATAGCTTATATTATACTTTAACTGATAATGGTTTACTGGTTTTTGCTAATCATTCCTGGGATATAGGACCTTTACAATTTTATACTTCATACAACTTTCAACACACAATTAATAGTGCAGCAGCTAATAGTCCTATAACATATGTTGATAATAATGGAGATACACAATACTATAGCTATCTAGCTGAAATTCAATCTTATACATCGTGGTACTTTACCGGTTCATGGACAGAACAAACTACCAATGGAACATGGATAGAATACTCCCTAGATTTAGTTAGGACTCCTGAAACATCTAGTCTATATATTGGACAGAATGCCTATCCAGAATCATTAGCTTGGTATCCTAGAACAAAATATATTGAAGAAGATGATTTTGATCAAGCATTACTATCAGTAAATAAGCAACATGTAGAAACTCGCTCCCTTGTTGGCACATTATTAAATAGATGGGCTGTTCCCGATTCTCATACGCCGCTATCTGTTAGAAGATTTAAGGAATATTTTGTACTATTATCTGTCTTAGAAGGAGATTATTTTTTAACTTTTTATTCTATCCATGATGAAGAAGAAATCTTGCAAATAGATCTTGATAGTACAATAGCCAATCCCATAGCTTTTACCTTTAATAAAAAGGGGGAAATATTAATAGCAGGGGATGGAGTATATAAGCTAGTACCAGAAAGAAAAGTTTATACAGAATTAGAAAATGCAGATAGTGATACCAATTCTTTTTTCTATTTTGGTGAAGATCCCTCTGCTCTAGGCCATACTCCAGAAACACTACTTGTTGAACATACTTTAGATCACTGGGGCAGAGTGATAGGAAATGAAAGATGGTATAATGAGTCTTTGGAAGAATATCTTAATAGAATCTCCAATGTTGTTCAGGCAAAGGGTGATACAAACAAACAAAAAGCTATTGATGGCTTATCAGCTTGTTTTAATGAGACTAGTTATTATGTAGATACTTTAAATGCCATAACTACCTCCTATTCCTTTATCATCGTAGAAGAAACATTGGTTTCTACTCTTGACGCCACTGACGAAACTGTAAGTTTACCTACTCTTATGGAGGGAACTGTGGGAGCAGATCCCTCAGGATTAATATCTATTAGAGATATTACCCAAAATACAGCACTGGATCAAACTGCTATAGTATTGTCTAATGTAACTTCAGACTCTTCTAATCCAGCCCTTCATTATTCAACGTTAACTATTCCTAATCAAAGTGAAACTCATTCTTATCTTGTAAAATATAAAAGTAAGGTTTCCCTTGATGTAGGAACTATATCTGATATAAACTACGAAGATAAAAGTAGTAACTATGGACGCTTGATTGTAGATGTCTCTACATTTAATAGTAATAGTTTAACAGATGTTACTGCCGCTTATTATACCAGTGATCCAGGAAATACTTATATAGATAATTCTTCTCCAAGAAATTTCAACTATAAATATGTAGAAGAAACATTATCAATTCAAAATAAAAAAACACCCTCTACTGCTGATATACAAATTACTGATATTCAAAAAGCAGATTATGCAACTCACTCAGCTGCCATAACAGATCTTCTTAGTACTCGTGATTTCAAATTTAAATGGGATGAATTTATATGGGATAAATATCGTTGGCAAGATGGAGAATCCATTAAAACTGGAGTTCCGACTACTTTTGATGCTTCTACTTATGCTAATGGTTTATGTTCAGATACTCAGTGGACCACTCAACGCGAATGCATTGATGATGGTAACACTTGGACCGATACTTATACAGCATTTACTACTGGAACTACGCTAGATGCCTTAGAAGTAATAAGTAAAAGGGAAGAACCCCTTGTATCTTACAATATAAATGAGGACTCTATAGTTCTAAAAACAGGAACTTTTTATTATAAGAATGGAGAATTTTTTCTTTATCCAACTATACCCTCTTATGATTTATTAACTGAGTCTGTACCTGATGAGAATATATTAACAAGAGATGGCCCCACGGGAGCATCTCCCGTTGCAGGAAGATTACATATTGAAAATATATTAGTAAATGAAGGGGATGATGAAAATGATGAGCAGAATAATATAGATGGAGGCTGTGGTCCTGCTAATTATACATATCCTCAAGGGCCTGCCTATGATAATGAAGATGATTGTATTTTACATGGACAATGTGTAGTAAATAGTGTAGAAGTTTTTCAACCAGGCGGTTATCTACAAACTGATTGTGTAACTGGATTATCAGGAACATGGACAGCTTATACTTGGACAGATGGAACACGACAAATGACTAATGTAGTAGAGGGAGAATCATTTAAACAACAATATAATTATTTACAATATCGTGAGGGTCTATTAAGACCAATGGTTGATATGTCAACAGATCTACAATCTTTGGTTGATGCTAAGCCCTACCATTCTGAAGTAGTAAACTTTTTGGATGACTACACCTTTACTGCTACCTCAAAGCCCTCTTCTGATCCAGATCCATATTTTAGATTAACAAACTCAATTGTTGATAATGCAGAGGTAATAGTGGCAGATTTTTCAAATACTAGTGATTATCATGATCTATACTATACAAATGATTCTACAACTGAGTATGATACAGGTATAACAATCACATCAGACCTGTTACCCGATAAAAAGATTTTTGCTGTAGGAGACATTGATTCAGTATATAGTACAATAACAGCTATTCCTCAAGAATTAGCTGTAAAAGATGGAGCTATTCCAGATCCGTTCATGATTAAAGTAACTGTAAAGGACTCTGAGGGCGGATATGTACATAATGCAGTTGTCCAGATTGAAGATGATAACGATGTATCTGTAATATATCCAGGTGTTACTCCATATACTAATGTTGGTGGGGAGGTTCTAATTCCAATTGACATATCTAATATAACAGATGATGTAACTTTAACGATCCAAACTACCCAAGAGGGAGAAGATTCGCCAAGCGAAGATGTAAATATAAATACTACTTTAATAATACAATGCCTAGCATAGGAGATTAAAAAATGCTTTATGAAATAATTCCACAAAGTTTGTATTTCACTCCCGGAGTTGATAACTTTTTAACTCCTAGTGGACTGAATCAAATTTTTAACAGTATAAACAATTCCGCAATGGCCAGCGACAGATATATTAGGCCACTTCAGTTTGTTGCAACAGCTAATACTGCTACATATACTAGCGCAGTAGATTCCAGTAATGCACCTATCTTTGGAAAATTTGGTCCAGAAGATTTAACAATTACAGAGGTAGGAAGTGACTCCGATCTATTACCAGGAGGGTGGACAGCCGTCTATGATTGGACTTTTGATCCTGATAACGATTTAACCGGACAAGGTTTTTCAGCAGCAGGCACCGCTACTAGTTCTCTGGTCATAACTAAGAATAGCACTAATATTCCTACTGCTACATATATAAAAGCTAGTTTAACAGTAACTTATTCAGCCTCTGGAGAGAATGATATAGTGTTAACCGCAGTAATAGGAATACCTATTAGTTATGTATCTGACGGCGAGGCTGCAATAGCAGTTCCCGTTCCATTAATTAATGCAACCTCTACCCATCAGCCTTTGACTGCACCAGGGGGCTCTGCTGTTTTTACAGCAGAGGATATATCATTTCTTCCTCCTAATGTAGAAGTTGGATCAGGTGGAACAACTAGAGCTTGGAGTCTAGCACATAATGCAGTAAATAAAACTAGTTATATTAATGGTACAACAGCTGCAAAGCCAACAATTACTATACCAGAGGTTGGTAAAACATTTACTCTAACTCTAACTTTAACTGTTGACTCAACAGATTATACCAATACTATAGATTTAAATACCTATGATTATGGTTCTTTTTTCTTTTCATCTTGGAGCGCTGAGACTCCTGTAGATGCTGCAAGATCAGTACAATTAACTGCCGATAACTCTACAAAACAGGGATCTCCCTTATTTCCTACAAGCACTGGTTCTATGGTTGCTAAATGGGGTAAAGATATCGAAGAGCTACAGTTACAAGATGGTAATGACAATGGATTTGGCTTGGTATTATGTGTTCCATATCAAAACAACACTGCAGCTCGTAAAGCTGATGTATCAGCAATAATGACTGTTTATGGATTAGATTCTACTGCGAATTCTGAAGAGTATTCTTTAATAAGTGTTTATGATAATTCGGAAGATCTAACTGGGCTATTCTTTTGGACACAGAACATGGCTATGGGCGCTGAACTTCTATATAAAGTACAAGATACAAGTAATCTTACAGCTGCAAGTACTTATGTAGTACTAGCCACTAACTCAGTATATCTTGTAAAAGGAATAACCCCAACAGGATCACATAGTGTTGCAACAATAGGACCTGGAGCTGAAAGATATTATGTTAGTCTTAAACATTACTCTCTATCAACTGAGACTGGAACCTATGTATACAATGGAAACGAAGACAAATTTCAAACTATATCTCAAAGTGGAACAGCTGCTCCAATAACAACAACCTTTAGTGACATACCAAAGAGTACTTATTTTAAAGCGGAGGTTGTAGCAGCTAACGGTAGTGCTTACTCCTCAGGAGTAATCTCTAATATAGCAAGTATTGGTGACATAGCGGCGGCCACTATTGATAATATTATAACAACATCA
>CALBXV010000549.1 GCA_937890045.1 uncultured archaeon | reverse complement strand
AACACCGTAGTAGATTTTGACGTGGCACCAATACTCATTATTCTCTTACCATCATTTTTTAATTTAGTTAATAACTCTATCAAATCATTTTTAGATTTATTTACTCTTTTAGCAAAATCTTGATAAATCTTAAACTCATTTAATCCAAAATCATATTCCTTTTCTAAATTTTCCCTAACAGACATTTCAACTGGTCTAAACCTAAAAAAAGTATGAACTGGTAAATGAGAAACATATATTCTGTTTGAACCACCATGAACTGAAAGATTATCAACCCTAAATATTTTTAAACCATTATTTATTAAAATATTATCCAATGCCGTAACTGAAAATATATGTGCATGTTCATCATAGATTTGGTCATAAGAACCTCTTTCTAACATACAAAGTAAAGATGGATCCTCAAATACAAATACTCCATCTTTAGATAAAATATTTTTTACTGAACTAAAACAGTCATCTAAATCTTGAATATGACAAATACAATTAGCAGCATAAATCAAATCAAAATCTACATGACCATCATTCTTTATCTTCTCTGATAACTCTGTAGTCCAAAATTCAGAATAGGTTTGGTATCCCATATCTTTAGTTACCTTAGCGAAATTACCACAAGGTTCAACTCCAATAGTATAATCATTGGCCCAATTTTTTAAAAAGACTCCATCATTACTACCAATCTCCATAACTGTTAATGGATTAAACTCTTTCATTAACATCTCAGCAGTTTCCTTGAAGTGTTTTACCATAGGAACAGATAAAGATGTATGATAAACATAATCATCATTAAACATAAGTTCAGGTTTCACAAAATCTTTTAATGAAACCAACTTTGTATCATCGTCAAATACAACCTTCAAATTATAGAAAAATTCATCATCAAATTCATCTTCTCTTAAAAACTTATTTGCTATAGGTTGTTTACCTAAATCTAAAAACTCTTTTTTCATAACCTTTTTATCTCTATTAATTTTATCTAATTTGGGATCACCATACATTCCATGTGCCCTATGCTGTGGAAATTCAGCATTCATCTGAGCTTCTCTAATCCATCTATCCAACTTATCTTTTGTTACAACCTTTTTTTTCATTAATTATTTATCTACGAGGTTTTCTTTAATGTAATCTACTATCTCAGTATATAATTCTATATTATGATTATAAAAATGATCATAATCCATGATAGGAGTATGATATTCATTATTTATGAATTGTGTAATAATAACCTCACCATCTTCTGTGATATTCCATTCTATTTCTGCAATATCGCTACCAAATATGGATGCTGATTCCTTGTTCAATTGATAATTAAAAACTTTATCTTCTTTAAATTTCATACTATAACCTTTTGTTTTTCTATTAATACTTAAAATTCATTCCCTCTAATATCTCATCAAAGTGTTCCTCGATATCATCTCCCAATCGAAAAGTTAAACTTTCCAAATATTGACACTCACTAAGTTGTTTAGATGATTTTTCAGTAAGACTCATGTCCATCAACGCTCTCATCCATCTCTCACTCATATTATACTTAATAAACATGGTAGTTAATTTAGTCATATTCTTTATTCTTTTTTGAGTTACTGGATCAAATTTAACAGAACCTTCACCAGAATGCCATTCAAATTCACATGCATCATTTAACGGAATACCTGCTTTCATACTTTTTTTCCAAAGTTGTGTTCCAGGATATAACATCAATGGGAAACAAGATGTCCAAGTCATATTCTCTGGTACTGATCTACTTATTCTCTGACACATCTGAATAGTTCTTATTGCATCAGTAATAGGATCTGGAACTAAATTATCTATATTAGGTAATCCTATAATAACTTCTAATTTAACCCTAACACCATATTTTGTTAATATCTTACATGCTTCAGTAACTTGTGCCTCATCTTGAAAGTGTCTATTAAATAATTTACTTGAATCTCCACCTGTTGTTTGAACCCCCATTTGTACCGTGTCTGCGAGTTCTGCAAGTATCTTCAATGATTCATCTGTTGCTCTGACTACAGTTTGTGGTGTTACGTTAGCATACATTGGTAAGTTTATTTCCTTTTTCCAAGCATCTTTAAATTCTCTTAACCACTCTGTGGCATCTCCACCGGGGTGTGTTCCATATAATACATCATCATCTTCAAACGAAACCTCTTTCGTATCAAATTCTAATAACAATTTAGCTTCTTCTATCATATTTTCAATAGGTCTACGTTGTAACCAAAACTCTTTATAAATCTTTGCTCCAAATGCTTTACGAGTAACATCAGTACAACAAAATGAACAATTATAAACACAACCAAAATGTGACATAATATATTTTCGTTCTCTATTACCCATTCGTGGAATCTGCTCATAATACTCTCTCAATGCTGGTTGCATGTTTGCAGGTTCAGTAGGTGCTCCCTCTATTAAAGTATTTTGTGGACTTTCTATAATTTTATCAACAGAACCATATACAGGACCCCAAACCAAATAATCTATAGAATCCTCATTTTCTAATTCTTCTGGGATAGCTTTAACATGATGACCACCAAAGACATTATTTACCAAAGGTAATTCTTTTTTAATAGCCTTTGATAATTTCAATGCCTGTAAAAACTCAGTTGAAAGAGGACCATAACAAATATAAGATGGGGCAAACTTTTTAATTTTTTTAACATTTTCTTTAATGTCACCCTCACCATCAATCCACAATATTTTATGACCTCTCCGTAACAAATCTCCAGCCACATACACTAGCCCATATGCAATATCATTTCCAGTATGAACTAACGCCCATTTCAAATTCTTATATTTTGACTCCATTTTGGCTGGGCCTTGAAATATAGCAGTAGGTGATGTATAAACTTCTTCTCTATGTAATGTTGTACTCATTTACTTTCCTGTCTGTAAAATAACAAATCTTTCTGAACTGTAACATCCTTCCATTGTGGTTCATTAGAATAATGTTCTCCTATCTCTATATAAATATCGAAATTAATTGATTTCATATAATCTATAACATCTTCTGCCAAAGGTGACCCTAAATTATATTCTACATATGATACCTCTAATATCACTACGGAAGATTTACTGACTAAATTCTGACCGCCCTTCAGTATATCTAATTCAGAACCCTGAGTATCTATTTTAATCAATTCAAATTCAGTATCTTCTGTAAATAAATCATCAAGTCTCTGTAACTTTACTTTACTCTCTAAAACCAACTGTGGGATATCCCAATAATTTGCCTCTTTATAATAAGAATTTCCTTCCGTATGTGGTTTATCTTTTCTTGTATAAAAAGTTACTTCTCTTTCTTCATCTCCCAATGCAGCTATAAGATATTCATCATTCTTACCACTCGTTAAGTTTTTTAATGTTGACTCGTGAATCTCATTTGACTCTACCATCCAAATCACAGAATCAGGCCACTCATATTTTGCCCAACTATAAAACTGTCCGCTGTGGGCCCCAATATCTAAGATTGTAACTGGGTCTATCCCCAATTTCTTGACCTCATTCAATCTCATTGATTCACCTAGTTTATACATATAACTTTTTTACTAAAATCCCATACTCTCTAAAATATAAATAGTCTATATCAGTTCGTAAAAAACAATTAATTGCGTGTTCTGGTGTTTCCACAATAGGTTCTCTATCATTAAAACTCGTATTCAAAACAATGGGGATTCCCGTTTTTCCTTGAAACTTTTTAATAAAATTATAGTACCATTTATTATCATCTTCTCTAACACTTTGAAATCTTGCTGTATCATCATTGTGAACTACTGCAGGAACTTTCTCCGACATACCATCTTTAAACTTTAATGCTATACTCATATATGGACTACCCACGTCGTGTACAAACCAATTCTTTACTTCATCTCTTAAAATAGATGGTGCAAATGGTCTGAACCATTGTCTATGTTTAACTTTCTCATTTATAATATCTTTCATCTCAAGACTTCTTGGGTCTGCCAATATACTTCTGTTACCAAGTGCTCTACGACCTGATTCTGAACCACCACCAAATACTGAAATTACATTGTCGTCTTTTGTCAATAAGTCTACTACATAATCATCATCTACTACTTCATGACTTACTTTATCAGAAACCCTATCAAGTTCAAACCAAATATTTTTTTCATCATACGACCTTCCTAAATAAGAAGTTCTATTTTCTGGACTATTATATATTCTTGGATTATCTAAAACATGATGCCATACATATCTACACCCACCTAAAGTTAAACCTGCATCGTATGGTACAGGATCACAAAAAATATTTACTCCTGGATACCAATCAAACATCTTTCCTACCATCACACAATTTAAACTTACTCCACCAGATAAACATATGTTTTCGGGTTGATATTCTTCAATAAAAGGATCGAATAACTCTTTACATACCTTTTCTGTTTCTTTTTGTAAAGAGGCTGCAATATCAAATTTATTTTGTTCACTTTTTTCAGCTTCATTCCTTAAAAAATCCATTCCACTTGGATGAGTTTCCCCACTACCCATATTTTTAAAGTATTCAATATATCTATCTGAATTACCAAAAGCTGCCATGCCCATTACTGTTCCTTCTTCACCTCGTCTTACTGGATTTCTATTAAGACCGAATATCTGATAAGTACACTCATCCCAATACATTCCTATATTTAGTGCACCTCTATCAATAATCTTTATTGGTGTTATTTTATTTCCTTTACCTTTCCAAAAAGTTGTAGCGGTTACTGTAGCATTAGAATTGGGCCAACTATCCAAATCACTCCATGAATTTTCTCTACCATCGTTATAATCAACTCCTCCCCCATCAATTGTTATTATTAGTGCTTCATCGAATGGACTTGTATAAAAAGTATTCGCCGCGTGTGCCTGATGATGATTTGTTATGTACACCTTTGCGGATGGAATTGATGATTTAAATTGTTCTTCGGTATACCCATAATATTGAACAAATTTCCCAGTCCTATTAGTTACAGAATATTCAAAGTCTCTACTATCTTCAAGTTCTAAAAATAACTTTAGGGAATCTCCCTTACAACCTTTTTGTCTGTTAAATCTTTCAAGTTCATTATGCACAACGGGAACACCATCTTCTAAAATTCCGTATGCCGAATCATGGCCACCGTGAAACCCTACTATTTTCATTTATATTCTCCTTGTAAAATATTCCAACCCTGATACACTTCCTGTAAACTTTTTAATTCTTCTACTTCAGGACATACTTTTTTAATATCTTGATATGCAACTCCATGTCCTTTTGATGGTGTTGTTCCCCAAGGTTTATGTAATCCAAATGGTGCCTTCATATCAAGTGGGGATATATAACCATTATCAATAGAAAAAGTTATTACATCACGAGTAATTGGTTTTTCTATATACTCTGAAAAGAAATAATCATCTGAATATGTTTTACCTGAAGCAGTGTATTCATCAAGATAATTTTTAATCAAATAAATCATCATATTTTTATTTCTTAATGATAACCCTCCATTCATAGGTTTTGATCTTGGATATGGTTCATCTAATGGATATGACTCTGTACCCCAATAACCACCAATAAAATCATATTTTTCAAATTGACTTATTTTATATTCTGAACTAGGACATAACATAGTATCACACTCAAATTTTAATAATAAATCTCCTTCAATATTATCCCAAAATTTTTCAGATTTTGATAAATAACTTTCGCCCTCGTGGTCTAAATTTTTTACATTTAAATTATACAACCCAAGTCTATTTTTTGAATAAACATCTGCTATTATTGAACTACTATCTATAATTTTTTTAATATAGTCAAGATTTTCCGTTCCGTGATTTATCTGAAATTTCCATTCTTTAGGTAAAATACTTAAAAAATTTTCTAATACAAACTTCAAAGCTTTATGTTTTCTTGGTTCAGTTATATAAGCAACTTTCTTCATATTACTCCACAGACTCCGTAAATAATTTACTATTCAAGTTATCAATAAACCTATTAGTAAACAATGATATTTCTCTATTATATTCAAAATCTACTTCTTCATTAAGTACTCCCAATAACATTTTAAATAAAATATCATCTTCACCTCTCAAACTACATCCATTAATATAATGTTCTATCTTTTCATAATTTAGGTCATATAAAAATTCTATAGTTATATCATTAAACTTCACTTTAAAATGTAATCTATTTTTGTTATCTATTAAAATTACATCTTCTATTTCGGAATTTTTAATATGTTCATATAATATATATATGTCGTGATATGTTAGTATGTACAATATATTTTTTATATCCCCACCACCACTTTTTCTTCTTTCAACTAAATTATATTCCATTATTTCAAAATCATAATCCCTGTAATTTTGGATATCATCTACATATAATTTAGTTCCTTTCTTTTCTGCATAATCAAATAATAGATTAGATTGTTCTTCTGTTAATGTCAGTGGTTTTTCACAAAACACATTTTTACCAGCTGATATACAATTTCTAACTATTACATAATGAGTATCATTCGGGGTAGCAACTACAACCCAATCCACTTCATCTAATCTATCAAGATATGTATCCTTACTTCGACAAGTGAACTTCACATCACAAAATTTTTCAAGTTTTTCATTAATAATTTTACCCCAATAGCCGGGTCCTATTAATCCTACCTTTTTCATTAAACAATAATTTCCTTTTTAGTACCATTCTTTACTATATTTCTTATCTCCAAAGCAACTTTAATACAAGTTGAAATTTTACCCGCCAACACATTTATGTAATTACTTTTTTTACTATTCATAAAAATTTCAGAAGTACGTGAATCATTATCATTAATAGGTAACGCTCGGATAGTCCTCCAATAATCTATTGGCTCTATATCTGTGAGAAATGGATAAAATTTTTGAGAATCAATATAAATTTTCTTTATGGCTTTATCAACATCAATATCTCCTAAATTATTTTTTGAAGATTCTGAAACAACGGAATATTTAGGATGATATAATAAAAATTCATTTTTGTTATTACCTTTTGGCATTACGCTACAGAAAGGGCCGTCCATAATAGTTAATCCTATTTTTTCATGATTCATTTTAAATATTGGAACAATTACATCTTGAAATTTTAAGGAAAGTTGAGAAATACCTAACTGTTTGGAAATTATATTTGTATTACTATAAGATGTATTTATAATATAATCATACCCATCAGTTTTTCCATCAAAAACCGTATTTAATCGTAAATCTACATCCTTTAACTGTGATTTAACTAAAGATTGTAATATATCATAATCAAAAACATACTCCCTTACTCTAAGGGACGAATCTATCCTCTCTCTATCTACTAAATATTCTTCTGGATACTCATAATCATAACCAATTCCAAGTCTATCACAAAAATAAATATATTCTTCTGTTGTTACCCTGCTATTTTTCTTTGATACCATATAGTAATTGGGAAAATCAGAAACTATAGAATCCTTAAACTGTAGTAAAAATGTAATTAACCCTTCTAAACTTTGTCGGGCCGTTTTGGGACTCCTTGGATAATGAAAACCAAAGTGTATCCTATTGTGGTTAAGTTTTGAAGCCCGTTGCATTATATCAGAATCTTGTTCTATCAAAACTACCTCATAACCAGTTTTAGACAGTTCACTGGCTATACAACATCCAAAAATTCCAGCCCCTATAACTTTTATTTTTTTCACTTTGTGGCCTCTAAAGTAAAAGTTTCTAACTGTAAAAATTCTTTTGTCTGACCTTGACCTCTATTCTCCGAATCATTAATATTTTCCAAATTTTTTAAATTCTCATCTTCACTTTCACTTATCAAATATGATTTAACATCAGAAAATCCAACTGATTCAAATAAACTTTTAAGTGTTTTTTCATCGTATATAAAAATATGACCCCAATCTCTAACATAGTTATTAATAATAAAAGTATCTATTCCAATAGAAACATTATATGCTCTATGATTAACAGTATAGTCAATATATCTCTTTTGTAAATCTGTTTTATCATCAGTATTAATCCATCCACCAATTGTGTTTCTACCACATCCCAAATGTAATTTTATCATTTACTCAACAACTCTTTCATATAATTCTCTAAATTGTGATTAGGTTTCCATCCAAGTTTCAATTCTGCCACAGAATAATCACATAAAGTTCTATCATATTCTCCCTTACGTTCAGGTATATATTCTCTTGGATAATCCTTTCCAAACATATCTGCAACTTCGTTTAGAGAAAAATTAATACTACTTCCTAACTCAAAAAACTGAGCCTTAAATTTATGTTCTGAACATTTAACCAACCCATCCACAATATCTTCCACATGAGTAAAATCTCGTCTTTGTTGTCCATCTGCCGTAATTGTCAATGGTTTTCCTTCTCTATATTGTTTCTCAAATATACCTAAAACTGTTGCATAAGTCCCATCCTCTATTTGATGTGGACCATATACATTATAAAATCTACATATAGAAGTATTCAAATCGTATACCGTACTATATAACTTACATAATTCTTCTCCACTCCATTTTGACCAAGCATATGGACTCGTATACAATCCATGATGAAATGAACTTGATCCTGCATATACTACTGGAACATTATTCTTTCTGGCCTGGTCAAGTACATTTAACGTTGATACAAAATTATTTTGTATATGTCTTAATGGTTCTTTTATTGATGGTTGAATTCTAGCTAATGCTCCTATATGATATATAATATCATATTCATTTCTATCTAAAACAGGACAATATCTATCTGATAAATCATAATCCCAATACCTACATCCTTCTTGATGATTTTCTTTTTTTCCCGTAGAATAGTTATCAATTGATATTACTTCATGTCCATCTTTCAATAATCTTTTTATTAAGTTAGTACCAATAAAACCAGCACCTCCTGTTACTAATGTTCTCATTTTATTCTCCAGTAGAATGTATTTTTGTTCGTTTATTTTCATCTCTAAACAAAAAGTTTTTAAAATTTATTAACTCAAATTTTATATTATTATTTTCTAAATGTCTTTGAACCAATTGCTCATGTCCCATATTATCTGGTTTTTCACAATAAGGAGCAGTATAAATGCCAGAATTATGAGATTCTATAATACTCTCTATATTAGAAAAAACGTTTGAATATATATCCATATTTTTACTTGAACCTATTGCAAATTGATCATTAAATCCATATCTATGACTATTATCATTTGGTGCATAAATAATATCACTATTAAATTTATTCATATTTACTGGTTCAGATAAACCAAAATCAGATCTCGTTCTAATAACCCAATCATATTTAAATTTATTTTCAAATTCAAAATCCCTTTTTAACTGATTACATTGGTGAACACTATACAAACTACTATAAACCCCAAATGTATGAGTAAATTTTAATTTTCGATTTTCAAAAACTTCTGGTATGTCAAATTGTTTTTGTTTTTCAACCAAAATTTTATTGATATCAAAATGTTCATACATTTTATCAATCCAATCATTTTGAACAATCTCACTAACCTCATCTTCACTTCCATCAAAAAGTATTTTTTTAAATGTTTTTGTATAAGACTTATTATCCCACCATGAATGTACAAAAACATCAAAATCAAATTTTATATTTTGTAAAATGTTTTCAATACCTCGACTTACATTTCTTGGTTGTCCTGATATACACAATGCTACTTTCATATAAACCTCACTATAAAATCACTACAAATACCCGCAACATTTTTAGGTAAAATAACTTTACTTTTTTTATCTTCAAATTCTGGTAAAACACAAATAGATTTTTCAGTCAATTGTTTACCTGGATATGTCCAAAAAAATCCTCGTGATGTCAATGTTACATCATCTTCTTGATGCCAAAAACAATGTACCAAAGAATTTATTTTCATCTTATAAAGTGCATCAATATTTTTAGCATGACACCACAATCTTGAATTTTCCAAAAAATTTTCTTCAATTTGATATTGTGGTCTATCATGCCCTAACCAAAATTCACCATCAATATACCATACATCAATCTCAACATCAAAATCATGTACAAGTGACTCATGAATATACTCAGGCTCATTCTCTCTAACACTTAAACCATTTAAATTTCCTCTATGGGATATCAAAATCACTTATAAACCTCTCTAAATCTTCTGGTGTTCCCATCCCCCACATTTGTTTTTTATCAATGTGATATGTTTTTACCTTTTTTCCATCTTCTATTCCTTCATTATAAACAGGACAAACATAAAATTCATTATTAGTTCTAATGTCTTTTTCTATCATTTGTTTACAATACTTTACATAATCAGAACCCCTTGTCCAAAAATATACTCCCACTGTTGCAACATTACTGATTGGGTCTTTTTCAACCACTCTTTCAACAAATCCACTATCGCCAAGTTTCGCGAAACTCCACTTTGGATGAGTTGCAGTAAAAGTCAAAATTCCTCCATCAATATCATCCGCTATCATAGAATACATAAACTCATTACTATTCCAATCAAGATATTGATCTGAATTGGCCATCAGTAGTGGTTCATCATTATTAATATATTCTTCTGCCAATAACGTGGTACATGCTGCTCCTTCTGTCATTTCATCTATCTGTATAATTTCACAATTAGGAGAAATTAAATTTAATAAATGTTTTAAATTGTATTTTTCATAATGTTCTTTTTGAACCACATAAATATATTTGGCATCTATGTTCAAACTTTCTACTACTAATTGAATCATTGGTTTTCCATTTACATCAACCAATGGTTTTGGAAAACTATACCCAACCTCTTCAAATCTTTTTCCAGCACCGGCCATTGGTATAAGTACATTCATATTTCCTCCTTGCCATTTTGGCTTAACTTCTTCTTTTTTGTCGGCCTCATCTATAACTCTCCTAACTTTCTCATAAGAAACATCATTACAATCCTCAACCGCACAAAGATATGCTCCACTACTTAAAGCTGCCTTTCTACCAACATGAGAATCTTCAATAATAACAGTCTCATCGGGATTTACTTCGGCCTTTATCATACACTTCAAGTACATCTCTGTATTTGGCTTCGGATTCTTTACATCTTGGTTGGAATAAAAAAATTCAATATAATCAATCAAACCTTTTCTAACCAACATCATCTTACAAGATTCTCGAATAGAATTTGATGCTACACAAATTCTGTATCCCTCTGATTTAAACCTTCTAAGAATTCCTCTCATCTTTTCATCATAAATCATTTCTTCATCTATGATTTTACGAGTCATTTCTTGTTTCAACTTCCAAACTTCTCCATGTAATTCTTTTGGAAGTCTTTTTTTCTTACTCAACATATTAAGCTTCTTTGTAGTTGGAAGTCCATCATAAGTAGATAAATGTTCATCCCTTTTTATCACATACTTCTCATCAATACTTTTTAGAGCCCTATTAAGTGCATCATAATGCAATTCTCTAGCATCAACCAAAACACCATCTAAATCAAATACAATTAATTTAATCATATTCTTTTCTCCAAATAATGATCTTGTACATTAGTATGTCCAACGTGTAAAATTATTTCATTACCACATCCTATATAACCACTACCAACTCCCCATTGTTGTGGCATCGAATATGGATAAATTCCTGTATTCCAAGTAGCCCTACTCATTTGTAATGGGGCTCTTTTTGGATTAGTTTCCATCAATCTACAAAATTCCTCTAACCAAAATCTACCTCTTTTCTTTCGGGTACAAAAACTAGCCCACCATAAATCATAAGTTAAACAATTCCCACGACTTTCATCTTCATCTATATAATAATCTCCATCATTTCCACGAGTATGTATTCCATCAACCTTCACCATTTGTCTTTCATTTGTAGGAACACATAATCCAAATTTATCAGTAATGAGGAGTAAAGTTCTCACTTCATCCGACACAAACATTAAATCTGAATCTACTGATATGGCTATATCTGCATCTGAATTAAGTAATCCTTTGGCCTCATAATAATCACAACAGTGCCATCCCCACCTATGATTAGACTTTGTAAAGGGGCTATTATCAATATCAACTAATCTAACCTCTACATCGGAATAATTGGTTGCAAGTTCCTCTCTGTCCGTATATAATGTTAATTTTGCATCTGGAAAAAATTGTTTCACCGAAGAATATGTCGGATCCAATCTAAACTCATCAGTAAAACCTCCGGGTTGGTTGGCCGTGGTTCGTAAACCAAATTCTGAAAAAATAAATTCTACTTTCATTTACTTCTCTTTTTAATTATTCTATTAACAGTATTCGTAGTACTATAATCATGGTCTCTACTATTAAAAACTACTTTTATATTTAATCCCTCACCTGTATATGATTTTCCTTTATGATCCTCTCCTAATATCCGAACATCAATTCTATCTTGGTTCTTTTCAAGATATTCATGTAATTTTTCTTCTCCTAAAAATAAAAATGCCTCACCAACATTTTTATTAGATTTAACCATCATTAATCTTTCGTCTGGACTCCAAATTGGTTCATCTTTGTGTCTACCATCTGGCTGTTCCCATGAATCAGTTTCCCAATTTTCAACATCATTAACTCCAACAATTAAATAATCACAATACCTTTTACATTCCTCTAACATCAAAACGTGACCAGGATGCATTATATCAAAATAACCTGTTGTAAATCCTATTATATTTCTCCACCGTACTTTCATGATAACTTCCCATACAACTCTTTATAAGTTCTTTCCATCCAATAATCTACTTGTCTTTTCATTGGATTTGGTGGTATTGAATTATAATGGTACACCCACCCTGATTGATACATATTAAATAAACTATCTTCCCACCAAGTCTTATCATGTACAACTAATAAATTTTTTCTAAATAAGTCCTGTAAATTATAACAACTCGGTAATATTCTAACATCTATTTTTTCCTTGTATAACATATAATTTACAATAGTTTGGTCTGTACCACACTTTAACTTATCAATTGTATCAATAATCTTTTGACTATTTTCCTTGTAATATGTTTTCATTGCCTCAAAAAAATGTCTATGATTTTTATTAACAATCTGAAATCCACCATTGATATAATTCCACGGTTTTATTCTATCACCATTAAATAACTCATCACCAAAACCTTTTATACTTCTATTAACCCATTCATAACAACCATCTACTTTAACGCCACAATATTTCTTGTCTGTTTCATCAAAAAAATTAGGACAATCAGGATGAACAATCGTGTCTGCATCAACCATAAGAATTTGATCATACTCAATATTATTAGCTTTCAATATATCAAATAAATAATATCGTTGCCAAGTTATTTTCATATAATCTACTGGATATAATAAATCTTCCCACACCAATAATTCACAATGATTTTTCTTACACCACCTACTCCAACTATCTACAGAATAATGGTAGGAATTATTTCTACCATCACCTAAATCAATGTTTGGAATAAAAACAACATTTTTAGAACTCATAGTTAAATGCCTCTAAATCTTTCTTATAAATTTTAGAAGTTATTTCAATAAGTTCATCAGTATAATGTTTTTTATAACTATCCTTTTCTTTAAATTTTGGATCAGTGGTTTGATTGACAATTGTATGAAGAGACGGTGTCTTACCAAAGGCCCTTGAGATATAATTCCAAGACTCTGGTAAATCTTCAAATCTACCAATGTAGTCATACAACATTTTACCTTTGTATTCCCCACCGGTAATTTGTAAACTCCAATGAGGATTGGTAAAATTATTATCTTTGTCAACTATTTTACTTTTTACAAATTTTTCAAATGAAATATTTTTTTCCATATTTAATGCTCTAATAGACCATTTCCACGCAGACACCAATCTATCAAATGGATTTCTAACTATAATAAATTTCCAATAATTGTTTATTATCTCTTCATCAGTTAGTTTAGTAAACAAATTAACATGCTGATGACCTATATTTTCATCAATACACTTTTTAATATCCCATTCATGTATATAATTTGTTGAAATCTCCCGAGTTAAAGATGACCCAGCAGTACGGCTAGGTTTAAACCAAATTATTTTTTTATTAAAAAATACTCTTAAAGCCATACCACCAGAGTTATCAGCCATATTTTTAAAATTTTTAATAATACAATAATTACCTAACATATTTTTACTCTTTACCTATATGTGGTTTTGTATCTCTAATAAAATATTCATTATCTCTTGAATCACCATCAATATAATTGAACTTCAAATTGTTCTTCCAGGCAACATAGTTAAAACTTAACTGGTCTCTTTTACTATTATATTTAATCTCTGTCCACCAATCTTCCATAGCCTTAATACAATCTTTCTCATTGTGTCGTCTTAGTATAACCATCCCTGTTATCAATCCATTGTCTTTTGGATATCCAACCATACTATACCGTTCCATTTGATTTTTAATAAGTTCAGGATTATCTTTATAGTTTAAGTTGCCTCTCTCTGGAATTAAATTCATATTCTTTTCTCCAAGTTTAAATATAGTTTGAGCTTCTCGGTAAGCACAATTTCTTGAATCTAAATAATTATTATCGTGACTAAAAAAAGCAACATTAGAATTACTTAAATATTTATCAAC
>CALBXV010000548.1 GCA_937890045.1 uncultured archaeon | reverse complement strand
TCAATGATATTGGAAAACCAGGTGTTATAGTTCATGGTTTAAATTTAAAACCTGGTAAACCAACTTTTTTAGCTGTTATTAAAAATAAACCAATTATTGGACTTCCAGGATATCCTACTTCTGCTTTAATGATTTTTAATGTGATAGTTAAACCAATTCTGTTAAATTTAATGCAACGTAATGATCTTCTTGAATCCCATTTTCTAAAAGCTTTTACTATAGAGAAATTTTATTCAGTTAAAGGAAGAAGAGAATTATTTCCTGTACAACTGATTAAAATAAAAAATAAATTTTTTGTTTATCCAATTGAAACCGGATCTGGAGCTATAACCACGTTATCTAACGCTGATGGATTTATTGATATAGAAAAAAATGTTGAATATATAAATATAAATGAACCTGTTAAAGTTAATTTATTTAGTAATAATATTAAGCCGCTCGATCTATTGATTATTGGCAGTCATTGTATTGGTCTAGACCTATTACTTGACTTAACAAGAGACTTTACTAGTGGATTTAATAACGTAAAAATAATTAATACTGGATCTTTACCTGGATTAAACGCCATTAATAATAATAAATGTGATATTAGTGGTATTCATTTAATTGACATAAATAACGATTCTTATAACATATCATATGTGAAAAAATGTGAAAATAAACAATTAAAATTAATTAATGGCTATAGTCGTGAGCAGGGATTAATTGTTCAAAAGAATAATCCAAAACAAATATCTAGTTTAAAAGATTTATTTAGAGAAGATGTACGTTTTATAAATCGAAATACTGGTTCAGGTACTAGAATTTTACTTGAAATATTATTAAAAAAAATATATGAAAACTCAGATGATAATTATCTGAAAAAGAATATTAACGGTTATGATTATGAGGCAAAAACACACTCTGCTGTTGCAGCTGCTGTAAAGCAAAAGAAAGCTGATGTAGGATTTGGTATAAAAACAAATGCTTATTTCTATAATTTAGATTTTATACCTATTGCTCAAGAAAAATATGACTTTGTTGTTAATATTGCTAGTCAAAATAAACCATTAGTAAAACAGTTTATTTCAACATTAAAATCTAAAGAATTTGCCAAAAAATTAGTTCTTAATTATCCTGGGTTAAATGTAACAGATAATACTGGTAAAATAATATGATTTCTTAATTATATCAAAAAGGGCTAATTAATATTTAATTTTTTAATCAGCGCCTTCTTGATAGGTTATATGACAAATTCTACAATCACAAAGATAAATATGTTTTTCTTCTTTAATATTCATTAAACCTGTTGTTTTTTACTTCAATATATATGTTACGATTTCGCCGTTGTTAACTTAGTTTATTAACGAATTTATTTGCTATAAATTTAATTTTTTTAACCATTTTAACGTTATTTCAATAGTTTTTAATTCATTTCCAAAGAAACAATGTGCTTCTAATGGTTCTTTTACTTTACTTTTTATTTCATAAAATTCACATTGTTTAGAATTAATAGTATTTTTTTTAATTTTTTCACTCCATTTTTTTTCAATTACATCTAAACTAGATCTTACTATAAGAATTGGTAATTTAATCTTTTTAACCCATTTAGTTATTACTGCGTTACTTTTTGCTCCTCTATAATTCAAAAAGCTATTATGTGTAGTAAGAAGTGGTAATTTTTCGTCTAAAAATGGCATTAAAAATAATTTATTTCCATTTTTTAGTTTACTAGATTCTATCGCTTCTTTAATTCTTTTATTATATGTTTCTACTCCCAAATAATTATTTTTTGTATTTTCAGGTAAGTCACCTGCAGTAGCAAAAACCCCAAATCCTTTAAGCTCTTTTACGGAATTATTTGCTATATAATGACTAGAAATTACTGATCCTAGACTATGACCAATTAATACTATTTTATTAAATTTTAATTTTTTAATTACATTATCAACTATTGTTTTTACATCTATACTAGATTCTTCAAAATTGGATGTTGCAAATTCTTTACCATTATTTCTTAAATTAATACTAAGAGATGTATATCCATTCTCAGCTAAATTTGGTGCTAAAAAACCTGGTAGATCTTCATAAAATACGCCTTCAGTACCATGTATTATAATTACACAAACATCTGTATTTTTATTTGATCTATATAATATTCCTGTTAATGTTGATCTATGTCTTTCTTGAGTAGAACTACGTGATAAATGAATTTGTGAAGGATCTTGTTTTTCATGATAAATGCTTGGTGTTTTATCTGCAGGAATTTGTATAAGCTCAACTTTTTTTATATTCATTTTATCTAAATTATGTATCTATTCTATTTAATTTTGTTTGTTAATATTAGATCAAAACTATGTTTTTTCTTACATATTTTTTAATAAAATATATATAATAATTTTTGAAAATATGTCATTATGAGTTCTGAAAATATTTTAGCTTATAGTGTAAAACAAAAAGAAATTAATTATGATGCAGAAGATTTGTTACTTATGCAAGCACAAATTTTTAATCATAATTTAGATGGTAAAGTAATGGTTGAAAAAGTTTCTCCTGATAATACTTATTATGGTGGTAAATATCATATACCTGGTATTGCAGTAAGATTTGGAGAGCATCCTGAAGAAGCTGGTCATAGAGTGCTTACTGACGAGTTAGAGGTTTCAGATAGAAAAATTAATTTAATTAATGTTCAATCACATAAAGCTGAAAATAACAGGTGGTATATCCTTTTTATTTTTGAATCTGAACCATTAAGTAATGAGGAAATGTCTAATCCTTGTGATGGTATAGATGAACTTCTTTATCTTGATCTTGAAACAGCTAATACAGATAATTCTACTAGTGGATTAATTGATATTAGAGAATCTATGAAAAACCCTGGAAAAAATTATATTTAAATTAAATTATTAGTTAATATATAATGAAACATATATCAAAAATTTCTTTAGGTTTTTTCCCCACTCCTATAGAATATGCAGCTAATCTTACTGAATTGTTGAATGGTCCTGAAATATATATTAAACGAGATGATTTATCTGGTTTAGCATTAGGTGGAAATAAAGTTCGAAAGTTAGAATATTTGTTATCTGATTTAAAAAATCGTGGTATAGATACAGTAATTACTACTGATCATGTTCAAGCGAATTGGGCATGTCTTACTTCAGCATGTGC
>CALBXV010000547.1 GCA_937890045.1 uncultured archaeon | reverse complement strand
ACTCCAGCGTTTTTAACACCCCGTTTTGGTTCATAATTAAATCGTGCTATTTTTCTTATACCAAAAGCTATATCATAATCAGCTTTTAATTCTCTTTCTTCTTTATGTACTGCTAACTCACCACTTAACCAATTTTCATTACCATCCTCATCTATCATTGATAATCTATATCTATCTTCTTGATACATTGGTGATACTAAATTAAATCCAGCATAAACTGTTGAGTACTTAAAAAAGTTTACAAATACTCCTTCTATTTGTCCAAATAAAAAGGATGTTGATAACAACAATCCAACCAATATTTTTTTCATTTTTATCTCCGAGTAAACAGTTTCCTACAATTATAAATATTATATATACTACTAAACATCTAATCTAATAACAAATTTTAACAACATATCTTTATCATTTTTAACTGGCTTTGCTAATTTACCAATCATCAAAAGACGATTGAAATTATCATACAAACCTATAGTAGTTACATAAGGAGACCATTCTGAATGTGTTACCTCTCCAATATAATTTTCCGTTGCTTGATAAGATGAATTAAAAGATCCCGAACCTACACTAAATTGTGAAAAATCTCCTCTTTGTGCTGGATTATCTCCAGGAGGAAAAAAATTATAAATAGATGGAACTCCTTCAACAATTGTTGTACTACCACTATATCCCTCAGTAGCACTTATATTTGTTGTAGCATTAAATTCCCCAGGCTCTACAGTACAAGTATATTCATATTCAGTTATTTCATGTACCGATTTAAATTCTAATTCCCATCCATTTGCACCATCATTTTTATGATATCCACCCAAACCTACATTTTGATAAATAGAACCAGTATTAGTAAATACAACTAATCCAAAATCATAAAAAGCATTTCCTAATACACTACCCGTTTCTGGGTTAGCTCCATCAAATCCACCACTTCTAAAAGCAGCATAACTTGCAGAATAATCAAAATCATAAAGATTTCCATCACCATCATCTCTTATATCTAAAGTCTGATCACTGGAATTATCTGTAAGTTTTATTGAACCTGGATTTATTCTTTCACCATAATATTGTTGAGGAACAGATATAACATTACACTTTTTATCATGCAAAACCCTATACATTTTATCAGTCTCATTTGGACCAAAAGTATTTATAGGTTCACTTAATTTTATAGAACCAGTTCCACCATAAAACATATGTCTTATTTGGTAGAAAAGTGGTTCACTATAATATGAAGATGAGTATGGATATACCGAAGATGAATATGCTCTAACTGGAGCCGTTGAAGGTGTAAACTTATAAAGACTACCAGTTATTCCTTCTACTCCTATAAAAGCACTTGAACTATCAGCATGACTAACAGTAAATGTCTTAAAGACTTTAAAAGGTTTTTTAGAAACATCGTCGGGTCCAATATTCTTAAAAAAAGACACTTGTGTACCCCTCTATGTTAAAAATCTAATCTAACTTTTATAATAGCCTCTCGAGAGAAAGATTTGAGTAATGGTCTACTGAGTTTTGCAACTGCTAAAAGTTCATTATTATGATTATAAAGACCAACAGTAGTTATATATGTTTTGGGATCTCTAAAGAATGATGGATTCGTTAACGAACCATCAGACGCTGTAAAGAAAGTGGGATTAGTACTAAAGTTAAATTTTCTATTTGTAGCTCTTGCAAAATAATGAGTTGTATTCAAAATTTCTTCTCTACGAGCAACAAAATAGCCAGCTCCTACTGAAGCCGATATATGATTATATAAAGTTAAATGATTCATATCATTAACACCAGAAGATGTTGGCCATGGACTAGAAGCAACTACTCTGGATAATGAACCTGATGCTCTAAGCATATCAGGCCTTAGAACTATAATCCCTAAATCAGGATAAAATAATCCATATCCACCACCAGGTTGTTCATCTACAGTAAATTTAGTTACTGCAGTACCACTCTTAATAGAACCACTAACTACATTAAATACTCTACCACCCTGGTTTACAGCAGGATTAGTTGTAGCACCACTATCATCCATTAACTTAATTACTGAACCATCATCCGTGCCGCCGGCGTTGACATCGCTACCACTAATCCACAATTCCCAATTGCCTGGATCCATCTTTTCACGAAGTCTTGATCTTTGAACTGCTATTGCAAATATATCATTACTATCATTAGATCCAGCAAAAGTAAATTTAGTATCAGTTGGTGATAAAAGTAGATTTCTATATTGTGCATAAATAGCTTTAGTAGGAAAGTTTTTAGTTATTCCATATGAACCACTACCAGCTATATGTCCATAAGCAATAGAAAGCTGAACTTCAGCTTCGCTATCTGTTTGCGGATTTGATTTGTAAGAATCCGTATAATACTGCCCACTACTTCCACTCTGAACTGAGGATGTGTAAAAAGTAGATAATGTTCCAACTCCACTCGACCACAATCCAGAAGAAACTGTTTGTCTTTGGTTTTTAATTACATCAAATTCTTTATCAAACCTTGTATAAATTTCAGCCATTTTTCAACTCCTTATGAATTTGCATTAACTGTAACAGGAATTGTAATAGTAGCACCAGTTTCATTTCCATGAATAGTTGCCTGAGTTACTATTGTTGAAGATGTTGACCTTGAAATCAAATTAAAAGATGAACCAACAACTGTAATACTCTTCTTTCGTTCTGTATCACTAAGAAATACAGGAGTTGTAGCACCTGTACTTACTACTTCTCCACCCTGAGCAACCACTAAATCAGCAGCATCAGAATTATGAAGAATTATAGAATATCCTAACTTAGCATCACTTCCATTTCTTGTTGTTGGAGTAATAGGTTGAACTACACCAGCATTTTTGAATAATATAGATGACTGCGGAACTTCAATAATTGGAAGTTTAGCAGTATCTTTAGGTAGAGATACTAATTTATATCTCATTACCTGGTTTTCATCAGGAAATGCTTCCAATACTGGCATATTTTCAATTACTGCCCCATACGAATTTGTTCCATCTGGATGTGTTACATCCCACAATGTATAATCTATCTCATCATCTGATAAGGCAAATTTTGTTATATTAAATTCATTCTCACCCCTAGCTAAAAGTTCTCTGCCCTTTTTTGTGAGAATTGCGTCTACTGTCGTTGTAGTATTATCAAGATAACCCATATCTTAGTCTCCTTTTAAATATGTTCACTATATATAAATATTAGAATTGAATTTTTTAAAGATGGTGTTTTTCATATATAAATAGTCATTTATTAATTTTTTATTCACAATTAGCCAAGCTCAGTTTTAAGTCTAGATTCACCAGGTTCCTGTACAACAAGTCTTGTTGGTTTAACAATGGTTGTCTCTATAACTGGCCCACCATCTGGTGTTGTATTAAAAGTTTGCGTACATCCTTCAAAAAACAAATTAGCTAAAGTAGATGATTGGTAATATTTTGTATCCCCTCTTGATCTAAACTCAGAAGAAGAATATGCATAAGGTAAAAATCCATAAGTACTATGCAACGATTGACTCAAAGAAGAAGAATAATAAAATACTCTTTCTCTATTATGTTCAGAAAGTCTTGATTCCGATATAAATGGTTGTGCACCTTCTATAAATACATAATCTGGACCCCCAACTGTAACAGAAGCGGTTGCATATAAACTACCAAATCCATGTTTTCCATCAATTGAATCAATAACACTCAAATTTGGTTCATCAAATATATCAGCAGACGCAGATCCTTCATAATAAGGATTTTCTGCACTCATACTTAAAGCAGCTGCTGGTCCATAACTAGTTAAATTAATTGTAGCCCTGAATGATAAATCTTCATAAGTTGGATCTCTTTGTAGAGAAGGATCTTTTGGTCTTTCAAATATATTAGGTTCAATAACCGTACCGAAAGTTGGTTTAGAACGAGCTGGAACTAAAGCTTTCAATTGGTCAAAAATAGTTTGATCATAAAATCTAATCATTCTCATATATGCCCAAAAATTTGCTGGACTATTCCATTTTTGCCAATAAGTACCCCTTATCTTTTCAAGTCCTCTATAAGTATATTTAGTTTTATCTCTTGGATCACCCAAATATTGATTAAAATCTAAATTAGCTACAGAACGAATAATATCTTCATTTACTACATCGGTTGGTGCAAAATATATTCCAAGTTTATTTGAATCAACTGGAGCAAAATCATATGAACTTAATTCAGACCTTTTTTGCATACTCAATTGACCATTAGCTAAACTGCTAGATTCAATTCTTACCTTATTAGATATTCTCCTATTTGGACCAACATTTGGAACAAACATTTTTTCTTCATCTACTACTGAACTAAAAGATGATGCTTTATTAAAAGCAGTATACCCTTTTGCGCTACCACTAGACTCATATGTTTGGTCAGGAGTTATATCTCTAATATTTGGATCAGAACTTAAATCTATATTATCATCAAAAGAATATCTTAATATTAAATCAGTCCAAGATGATGAGGCATGATTTCCATTATATGACTTCGGTGATGCAACATGATTATCAAATGCACTTTCATTTAATGATGTTCCCCACAATCTAAATTCCATCATTGAACCTGTAAGTTGTGATCCAACAGCACCAGATCCCAATCCACCAAGTATAAGTTTTCCTGCACCAGAACTTCCAGTAAATGCAGCATTATATGATTGAGATGCAACATTAGCATTGCCAGGTACAGTCATTGATATTTGGTCATTTAAGAAAATTTTACTTCTTCCAGAATCATATTTTTTTGTATAAAGAGTATATTTTATACTCTGATCTATTGCATCACTTGATAATTGCGCATCACTTGCAGACATTCTCGTTAACATAACAGACCAAAAATCACCATCAAATACAGAATATGCTGAGGATGATACAGTTTTATATCCATCAGAACCAGACAATCTAAATGCAACCCTACCAATATTATCAACAGAAGCATTATCTAATAACATTAATGCCCAACCACCAGCTTTATCTCTAACTAATGTTCTATCAGTTGTTCCATCACTTCCCAAACTTCTAAATCTAAGTTCTACTGTATCTGGCCTTCTACCAGTTCTTGAATCATTTTGCCAAGCAGCTGCAATATATTGACCAGCTCTAAAATTTAATGCTTTTGTGAATTTCTTTGTTATAGAATAAGAAGTTGCAGTTCCAGGTAAATCTGGTCCACCGAATTCTCTAACTCTTAAAATAGTTGATGGAATACCATAACAATTTATTATTGCTTTTAATGCTCTAACCGTACCTTTATTTTTTAAGAAAAATGGTAAATTATTTAATAATCTCTTCCATATTTCTCTCGATATATCTCTTTCTGGTACTTCTGAATATACAGGAGTTGTTGCCTTAGAACCAGTAACTTCCTTGCCTAAAGCATATCTACTAAGTGGTACTAAATCTTTTCCATCAAATAACTTTAACCCAAGAGACTTTGCAACATCATAAAGTAAATCCTTTGAAACTCCCTCTGTTAACTTATCATCCCTCGAATGTACATCAGTTAAACTTCTTATATAAGACCATACAATATCAAAATGATGACCTATCATATCCATAAAATCTAAAAAAGTACTATTTTCATCATTATCTCTTATATGTTGAGGCAATAAATTTACTAACCTATTTGGATTATTAACATCATATAAAGATGCTGTGTTTGCTGTTGTAGTAAACCAATTTGATGATTTTGAAGAAGTACTATGATAAACTACATAAGGATCTGCGACTGTCCCTGTTCCACTTTCCTTTGGCCAAGCACCATCAAAAAATTCACCATTAGAACTTGTAGAATAAGATGAACTCTTTTCATAAAGATATTTTTCATATCCATCAAATTCATTAATAAACTTCCGTTGTTTCATTTCCCATTTACCTATATCAGCACGAGCTCCACTTATTGATTCTAAAGAAGAACTCTGTTCTACATAAGATTCTATTTGTTGTAACTTATATTTAAAGTTTTTTAATCTTTTTTCTGCAGATCCAAAATGTACATAATTTTCATGCTGGGAATAATCAATACTTAAATCTACACTATCTACACTTTGACTTATAAATTCATTTATTAAACTTTGAGATACACTTCCATCACCACTTAATATATCTAACTTAGTTTCATAATCAGTTGGTCTGCTTCTTATCGCAGGTTTTAAAGATTCTCCATCCTTACTATCAAAATTTGGAGACCTGAGAAAAATAGCATCTATTTTTTCATCTACAAATGGAACAAGAAATACTTCCTCTTCAACTGAAGATAACATTTCTTTAACAACTGTACATTTATCAAACACACTAATATCATCTGGTAACGATTCGTATAATTTATATATTATTGAATGTGGCCAATTAACAATACTATCCTTATCATATTTCCAATTTGTTGCTAAAGACATTATGTTATCGCCAAAATTCAATAATGTACGCATATCTGATTTAGTAGCCGTTTTATAATCAACATAAAAAGATACTTTTTGTCTTGGTTTAGATCCCATATATGCACCATCTAAATTACCAACCGATGCAGCTGATTGTATATATGATTTATCTAACTCTATTGTATTCTTATCAATAACCTTTGTTACTATAGCAGTAAAATCTTTATAAATTGGAACATATGTTATTTGTTTTATTTGAGTTGGAGCTTTGGGCCTTCCTGGAAGTTTTGCTGGTAGTTTCTTCTTTTTCTTCTTTTTCTTTTCTACATTTCCTTTTACTATTTTTACCTCATCCTTTATTTCTGTTGGTGGAGTTACTTTCTTACCACCAGGCTTTTTAACTATTAAAGTTTCTTCTTCAACTTTTTCTTTTTTTCTTTTTCTTTTGGTTTTTGGTGTGGGCTGTCTTGTTTCAGCACCACTAGTTCTTCCACGTCGACCACGGCCGGCACCACCACCGCCACCAGCACCAGCACCACTAGTTCTTCCACGTCGACCACGGCCGGCACCACCACCGCCACCAGCACCAGCACCACCTCGTGAACCAGGTGCACCACTATCATCAAGCGTGCGAGCAAATTGTGGAATATCAGTTGTTTCCCATATAACCTCATATTTTACACTCATTAATATATCATCTGGAGGACCTCCAGCAGCGCCACCACCGCCACCACCAGAACTAGCTCTATCTTCACCCCTATCAATAGTATTCTTTTTCCCTTTTGGTAAATTAGATGTAATGCTTTCCTCTAATCTTTTTAAATTTTTCCTTTTATTTTCTTTCACACGTTTTAATTGTTTCTTCTTAGGAAGAACTTCTGGATCTTGAATTTGTTTTACTGCAGGAATAGTATCACCTGCGGGTGCAACTGTTGATGTTCCAGCATTTGGATTCGGTATCCAACTAACTTCTTCCTTATATCTAACAAGAAAAGCATCATTTATAGTAATAGTTCCACCTACCATTTCTTCAATAAATCCACCATCATCATTATGCAAGGTTGCTTTCCATTGAGTATCAGCACCTAATGTTGGAACTGCTCCAGATTGCCCACCTGGATTTAAAGCTATACTACCAAATAAACTTCTTTCAATTGGTTCATACCTAACTTCTGTAACTGCAAGGTTTTCAAATTCTTTTAAATATTCATTATCTTGAATATCTAATGGTGCTAATCTAACTTCTCTTCTTGAAGGTGATATTTCTTGAATAAAAAATTTATAATCCTCTACAAAAACTTCAACGGGTTGATCCACATTTCCACCATCACCCTGACCAATTACAGGTTCAGTACCCTTATAAATTTTATCTTCATCTGTTACATAATACTCTCCCTTATATATTGACTTATCTGCATTAACTAAAACTGTTTCTTCTGTACCACCAACTCTTCTTAAAAAATTATAATCTACTATATACCTTCCTTCCGAAAATCCCATATCTCTTAAATCATTTCCAGGTTTAAGTTTTAATTGATCACCATCCATAAAATCTTCAATAATACTGGAATCCAAATAATTATCATTTACATCATAAACATGAAGTTCAACATAATCTCCCCGTTTTCCAAAATCATGTACTGGTACTGGAACAGGAGAATGTATTATCTCAGCATCTCTAGGATTTAATCTATTTAGAATATGTTTTAATGCCACTTTCCTATCCTTTCTGTAATAATATTCTTTTGTTTTTTAATTTAAATATGAATAATTTCATTTAGATTATTTATTATGAACCAAATATCCTTCTGCAAAATAATTATGAGTTCCATCTACTTCAAGATTATATACTATTACTGATTCATCACTTAATTCAATTGTCTCTATCGTATGTTCTAACCCATCTACATGAAGTATTTTATTTCCAACTGACAAGTCTCCAGCTTCTACCCACTTGCCATCTGTATAAAATGGATGAATTGAAGTAGTTTTAATAGTTCCATTTAAAATCATATAGTATCTATCACTATGAACATATGTTTTTGTTACTTCAGAATCAATAATTGAACTTATTCCTACATCAAATGATTTTACAACATCACCCACTTTAATATCTTCAATAAATTTTACTCCTTCATTCATTTGAATTTGAGTTCCACCAACAAAACATCCACTACCACCACCTCTATCCTGGGCAGCTGCACCTGCAGTAGATGTTGCTTGTGCGGATGGAGTAATTCTAAATTCAACTGTATCAGACCAAGCTTCTCCAGACCTATCACTTACCTTACACTTTACATAAAAATTTTCCATAGTAATTCCATCTAGTAGCATAAACCCAAAACCACTCCTGTGGTGTGTTGCATCAATAATACTTGCACCATCAAGATCCAATCCTGCATTCTCACCATCTGATAAAGCCATTTGTTCATATTGTTCGGATATTGGTGTAAAAATTTGATAATCTCCTTGTTCACCTGATGCTTTCCAATGCCATAGATAAGTAAGTGAATCATCACCTTGCGCTGCAACTCTTATTATCTCATGAATTTTATCACGAGTTGAAGAAAATGTATGTGTATATGGATCATCAATCATTTCATGGGGATGATCAATAATCAAAAGTTTATCCCATCCAGCTGAAGCGGCAGGTTTATCAAATTGTACCCACTCATCATATGTATATGGTCTTTTTGTATTAGCATAACCTTCCATCTCAGTTACATAAGTAGTGTAAGCTTCTTGATCAGTTGCTGGAACTGTAGTTGTAGTTGTTGTTGTAGTACCACCTGTCGCAGCTGCTTGTGCATTTGCCAATTCAGCTTGTAATTGTTGTTGAACCTCTTGTAATGCAGTTTGTGCATCTTGCAATTGCATTATTTGAGTAGCTAATGCTTCTTTAAGTGCAACTATTTCTGGATCTTCTCCAGACACATAAGTTCTACTTACTTCAATTAAATAACTATGAGATAATAAAGTCCCAGTTGGTGATATATCATCTTTTAATCTATCATATTCTGCAAAAAGTTCTTCTATACTTAATCCACTACCCTCATCAATATTAACACTTAATTCTGTTATAGTTCTATCTACAACACTATTCAATAATTTTTTTCTTATTGCTGGTTGTGTCGCTTCAACAGCAACAAATTGATTTGGTCTATTTAAACCACTACCATCATCTGGATCTTCATATAAAATAATAGAACCATCCTCATTTCTTAAAGTTGGTGTTGAATTTGCACGAGACCCAGTAGCTCTCATAGCAACAAATTCTCTTTCTACTTGTTCGTCATAAGATCTTCTATTTGCTGAAATTATATCTTGATAATGTTCATTACTATCTAATTCTTCTTTAGTATATGGCATTTTATCTCTTCACTTTAAATTCCCAGCTATCATCAAATATCATATCTAATTCATCTGTAGTATTACTTCCGCTCACCACTTGAAAAAGAATTCTATAATCTCTTTCTGGTTGAAATGATGACAACCATAAATTAAAATAATTACCGTTTGAATCACAACTAACAATTGAACCTGTACCAAATGGAACAATTACATCTTCAGTAAAGGCATCCCTAACAGAATAATATGTACCATCTATATCCGTTGTACTTCCACTCGGTAAATACTTTACTGTAAGATTTTGGGATGTTGTAGAATATATTTTTCTTGGAAATCTAGTCCTTCCCACAAAATTAAATCTATGTTTTGTATTTTCTTTATATTCTGGCCTTAACCCCTTCATATAAATTACTGCATCTTGCAAATCAGATCCAGTTAATGGTGTTAAAGAACCCGTAGTCCAACTTGAATCATCCCACTCTACCTCTAATTTTGGTGGATATATTGTATGAGTATCCCTTGAGAAAAAACTTAAATGTCCTAATTTATCTGTACTACCTTCTGGTGCATTAGAATCTGTATTACCAATACTTCCACTTCTCTTTAACATAAATCCTTCATTTGCAACTGTACCAGATAACCACTTATTTACAATATCATTTACCTTCATTCTAATATCTATAGTATCAATATTTAATGACTGAGAAGCTTCGTATCCACTACCACTATACCAAGTACCTCCAGAATCATTAGAACCACTTACCCATTGAGTTGCAACACCCTCTCCATCTCTATATCTCCAACTTGCACCTTCCTTTGTAAATGGAACATCACTATAAGTTCCCTGACCCATAACCCAACTCTGACTTACTGGGTATGCATATAAACTTTGAGATGTTGCTAACTGTTGTGGATTAGCATCATATAAATTTAAATAATAATTTGCAGAAGTAGGAATTAAACCTCTTTGAATAGATGCTGATATATAACCCAAGTCAAATTTAACCAAAGCTCTAGTAACATTAACAACTGTTCCAGCACTATTCATATCTTTTCTTATTTCAAGAATTTCATCAAGCCCTGTATTAACACTTTGGGTTGCTTCACCCTGATATAAAGTTGTATCTTTTTCTGCGTACTCAAAATAATACATTACATATCTCCTAATGCTCTACCTTGAATATCAAGGTCAGGATATTTTAATTCAAAACAACTTGGATCCATAGAAGGATAAATAACCCCATCCTTTGTTGCTTCATTTATATCATAAATATTACCAGAATATCCGTCTGCGCTTTTCCATTTATTTTCAATTATTATTGGAAGAGAATTAGGATTATCTTGTGTTGGTGGAACTACTGCAGATACCCCATCAATCAAAGACATTTGATAAACTAAATCAGCTAATATAATTGGTTGATTAATTTGCCAGTTATCAGTATTAAAATAATCTTTTACCTTTTCGATACATCTCAATACTATCTCATGTTTATTAAATCCCTTAGCAGTAAGAACATTGAATTTAACACCAATATTAATAATCCAAGCATCCTTTAAATTAATTGCATCTGTTACCATTCTAAATTGCCCAAGATAAGTTTGTATATTTTCTTTAACAGCATAATTTAAAGCAACCAATTTTTTATTTGCATTATATCCTAACAGATATGCATTTAGTGCTAATGGATTTGGAATCCGAGTAGATTTTCCAGCTTTAATAGCAAGTTGATCTTCCTCTTCTGGAGTTAAATTTTCCTTAATAACTCCCTTCTTAACTAAATTACTACCTTTAGTTTTTTCTTTAACTGCATCAGTAGATGCCTCTAATTGTTCATCTTGCACAACATATGCTTTTGCAACATTACCAAATTTTGCTGGCAATGTATAAATTCTACTAATATAATCTTCCTTAGTTACACATCGAGCTTGTGCTTGAAAATGAGCAAGTGCATTATTTTTCATTTCAATTAAACTCTCTGAACTCTTTCCACCTGTTGCGGGGTCTGGATTATTTACTGCTACTGAACTTTTTACTGTAGATAAAGTAGCACTATCCAATGATCCTTCATCAATAGTAAAAGACACCTCAGAAAGATTTCTAATTTCACCTGCTGCAACATTATCACTTACACTACCACCATAAGAATATACTACCTTCAAAGTAGTATTAGAAGGTGCCTGACCATAAGTTTTAGTTTTAAGAAAATTAGTTGGATCAAATGCAGCATCAAATTTATTATCACCGCCCGGTAAAGTTGATCCTATACTATCTGGATTTGGAATAATCTCTTCATCTGGACTATCCGATACTCCAGCCCCAAATCTTAATTCAGTTTTATTATCTTTATTAATTCTTGATATAAATCGACGAGTTACTTTTCTTAATTTTAATAAATACGGAGCAGTATCATTATATTGTGCTAAATCTGGATCAGATGTAGTAGTATTTTCTGCTTGTTCAAATATAGTATCTTGTGCTAAAACATCTACTTCATACCATTTATTACTATCACTATCAGTTACATTTATAATATCCATAACGTTTGAATTTGCTAAAGTAATCTTAGAATATTTTTGAGCAGATGCCATATCAAAATATTCTGTAGCAATTTTTCCACTAACCAATGTTGCCTTCTTCTTTAACAAATAATAAGTCGGTAAGTTAGTAACAGTACTTGTTTCATAAATATCAACTGTCATTGGATCAAAAGAACCAGAAAATTTAAAATTAACATCATCTAAAGTTCTAAATATAACATTATTTGTTTGGGATTCTATTCTCATTCCATCATCAATAGTTAAAGCATAAGTCATATCAGGTTGTACAGCATCTCCTGTTCCAGTTGCTGGTACTATTTGAAAAACATCTGCTTTAGTAACTGATGGTGCTGATAATTTTGGTTTGTATCCTAAAGATTGAACTATTTCATAAATAGTTTTTCTTTCTTCAGCATATGCTAACAACGATTCTTTAAATTGATTATCTATGTAATATGAAAGAACATCTCCCACATAAGAAGCCATTTCAATAAACATCATACCTGGAGATGATTCATTAAAATCACTATATGTATCTGGAAAATAAACTTTTGAAAATTCTATTAAATCATTTCGAAATGTAGCAAAATCTTTATTTAAATATCTTACTTCTTTTTTAATATCCTTAACCGGCATATTCTATCTCCTAACCTGGGGTAGTATTAAAAGGTAATGTCAATGTATCTAAATTTTCAGGATCTAAAGTTGTACTAAATTTAATTCGTACACTAATCATATTAGGGTTTGTCATATCCTGATTAACTGATACATCAGCAATAGTTATATAAGGTAGCCATATTGACACTGCATCATCTATTGCACTTTTTACTTCTTCTTCTATATCACCATCAATTTGTTCAAATAATATATGATGTAATTTAGATCCAAACAAAGGTTGTTGAACTCTTTCACCAGGAATAGTTTTCAAAAGGTTTTCTAAATTACTTAAAGATTGTTCAACAAGAGTTTTACTTTGATTGAAAAACCCAACTCCCTCAGACCTACCAAGTGGAAAAGTTAAACCTATCCAAGTATCTGGATTTAAATCATTTGCTAATACACCCATTTATTATTTTCCTTTATTATTTAAAGCTTTCATAACACCACTATAATCTCTTGTCAATGCATTCATAACACCCTCACCAACATCATCAACTGATACTCCAGCCTCTTTAACTGTTTGAACTGCCGCAATCTGTCTCTTTGTTTCTTCATTACCAGCTACAGTTGTATCTCCGTTCCCTACTAATGCAGCCATTCTATTTGTATCAAATGTTTCTCCAGTCATAGTTGGATATGGTTCATATCCAGTTTCTCCTGGAATTCCACCCTTTGTTTCATTTAAAATTTTATTCAAAACAGGATTCTTAGAAAGTTTTTCCTCTTTCTTTTTAATCGGTTTTGAAATTACTTTTGATTTTGATTTTGAAACAATAGGTTTATTCTCTTTAATAAATATCCTATTTACTTCTTTTTGAACTTCTTTCCTAACTATTTCAGTTATTATTTTCATTAATTCACTTTTTGTCATAATTGACCCCTTTTCTTTCTAAGCTAAAACTTTATATCCTACAAATGGTACTGGTGGCGCACTTGGAATAGCTCCAGTAACTCCCAACAAATGAGTATCAAATGCCATAACTAAATCATTTAAAAATGTATCTATATCAGGCCTCCCAGGATTAGATGGATAATCCACCCAAACAGGCGGAGCACCAGGAGAAGCAATAACTGCTGCATTTGATAATACAGTACCTGGTATCCAATACATCATTAATCCCATTTGTAATTGTTGTCCTATTTTAAATATCGTTTGTTGTCCATTTAAAGTAGCATTAAAAGCTGGTTTTAACATATTTAATAAACCTGCTTTATTACCAGAAAGATATTTTCCACCAGCCGCTACCCCTTGAGATCCTAATGCTGTCATAATTGCTATATGATATTGGTCAACTATTAACGTAGCAGCATCTTCACCACTCTCAAAAGTTTCCCAACTTGCTTTATAAGTTTTTTTAAACGTATTCCAGCCCATATTAAATAGTATAATTTTGTGCACTCAAAATATCTTTTACTTTACCTTTTATTTTTGCTAAGGATGTTCCCAAAACTCCACCTGTAGTTTGAGAAGCATTTAACGGACCTGTAGGTCCAGCTGGTGTTGGTATGGTATGTATTCCATTAATAGCATCAATCAACTCCACCAATAAATCATGTAACACCTGCCCCTTAACAATTGGTTCACTTGCATCTGGACTTCCTAAATAAATTTCTGCTGTTTCTATAACTGCTGATGTATTAGAAATTAAATTTATATTTTTTCCTGCGAAACAATATAACTCCCCATCATTTTTTGCATTAAAAACTATCCTATCAGAATTTAATATAATTTGTTTACCATCTAAAACTGGAACTTCTGTAGTAAAACCATCCGTTGCAGCAAAACCCAAATCTACTTCCTCATCCGTTGTCATCCATAGAGAAGAACCATCAGCATCTATATCTTCATTAACTGGTTTATTAGGTGTCTCAACTAAATCATCTACAATATCCTGTTTTTCGAATTTCGATGCATCTGTTAATTGACCAACTCTCAATAATATATTAGGACTTGGTTCTTCACCTTTTGGATCAGCACTACCAAATCTAATAGACTGTCCGAATCTTCCATTGATAATAGTATCTCCAGGTGCAGGTTCTAACTGTCTTATATCCCAAGTTGGAGCAATATTAAATTCAGTTTTTTTCTTATCCTGTCCAGGAGTACCAGTTGCACTAGTTTCTACTGAACCTTCAGTATTTGATTGTCCATTACTTCCCAAACCACCAATGTTACTTCTACCTGGCCAAATATTATTATTAACACTACCTAAAAGATTTATTTTTTGTTTGTAATATAATTGCTTTAAATAATTACCAACTATAACAAATTCTCCAACTTCGGGAATTTGTTTAATATTCGGTTCTATTGGTTTAGCCCACAAACATTCTTTTTCATCTTTACCTTGTTGACTATATACTTTTCGTACTTTTACTGCACCAATAAAACTAAATTTAGGTTTCCCCTCATCAGTAATTAATTTATTTCTTTTTAAATCATCTTCACTAAAAATAATATCTAAAACTTCTGCAGCTTCTAATTCATAAAATTTTGTTCTACGAGCTGCTTCAATATCTTCTGAAAGAACACTTGTTACATCAGTTACACTTGCAACTCCTGCACCAGGCGCTTTGTAATTAGTTCTCTCACCTGTTTGTCCAAAATATCCATCCGACATATTAATTTACCTCTGATAACTCATCCACATCTAAGTTAATTTCATCTGATCGTTTTTGTAAATCTTTTACTGTAGTATCAAGACTTGTCATAAGTTGTTCCTTTTCTGAATCTGATAATCCAAATTCACTATCACTTGTTCCCCTATTTTCAGCAGCAACTATCTTCTGTACAATTGCAGCTAACTTAACTAATTGTTCATCATTTTTAACATTTATTTCAAGATACTCTTTAACCATAGGAATTATTTGTACTGCTGTATCACCATCTTTGATAAACTGTACTATTTCTTTGGTTAATACTTCTAATTGCCTTCTATTTTCTTGAGAATTATCATAAATGTCTTTAAATAAAGAAGATAAATTCTTTCCTTTAAAAATTTCATATTCATTACTCATAATCGAATTTCCTTTAAATAAGATGTTATAACTCAGTTATAAATATTGTAAAACTCAAAAATGGGTTATATACATATATAAGAAAGTTTTTTACTAAATATATATAATAGTTATTATTGGTAGATAAACTACTAAGGGTGGAAGTCCCTTTTTTGTTTAATTAACGGGAGATTAACCATGAAGGAAGTCGTAGCAATGGTCAAAGGTTGGTTAGATGACTTAGTTCATCTAATGATATCTTTCGTAGCAATAGGAGCCGTTGGCGAAGTATTGTTCGGAAGTGGCGTCTTTGGCGTAAATGTTATTGGTAACCTGACATCAATTATAGGTACATTTGGCGAATCAGGTTTCGCTGGATTAGTTGCCTTATTAGTGTTAGTGGGTTTATTCCGTAAATAGGCCTTAAGGAATAAAAAACAAAAAAGGGGATTATGAATCCCCTTTTTTTTTGCGTTAAAATATAGAACCAGTATTTGCGGTATCTAAATCGCCAGTAGATAAAAATTCAAGAAATAAACTTTTATAATACTTTTTCATTACATTAACTACTCTTGTAATATGTTGAGTATTTGAACCAGTCATTTCTCTTATTAAAACATAAAGTGCTTTCTTATTAAAATTTTCTACATTTTTAGACCTTCTGAATAACTCTAATACAGCATCAGCCACATTAATATCCTTTTGCCTTTTGAATATATTTGTAATATTATTATCCCAATACTCTAATAACCTACTAACAAATTCTTCATGTAAACCAACCCCCTGTATAGTATCTGGTTCACTAGTATAGTTTCTACCAAAATCAAGTACTTCCATCTTTGTATGAGTTTTCATTTTCTTATAATTGTTATTATTATGTAGAATCAAATAATTTTTTGCAACTATACTAAAATAAGAAAAGGCTTTTCCTTTACCAGATTTAAACTTATGCATATTCA
>CALBXV010000546.1 GCA_937890045.1 uncultured archaeon | reverse complement strand
TACCCAGGCGCAAAATAGAGCGCTCCAATCTGGACAGTTATACCCCTCGATTATGGCGGCTCCTCTTAATATGTACGGTGCTATGGGTGGCGTTGGTGAGCAGCGCAGAGCGATGAGTCAGGCTGGTATAGACGCTGATGTTGCTCGATACAACTATGAAAGCATGTCTCCTTATCAGGCCCTTGCTAACTACATGGGGAGTATCTCGGGTGATTATGGTGGGCAGTCTACCATGACACAACCAGGGCCAAGTGGGCTTAGCCAGCTTGGTCAGATAGCTGGTATAGCATCCATGTTCATGGGATCAGATGAGAGGATCAAAGAAAACATAAACAAGGTAGGCTCCTTTAAGGGCTTGAACCTGTACGAGTTCAACTACATCTGGAGTCCTGTCAAGGTTATCGGCTTCATAGCCCAGGAAGTAGAGAAGGTGCTGCCTGAGGCGGTGAAAGAGGTTCTTGGGTACAAAGCTGTGGACTACGGTAAAGTGCTAGGAGAAGTCTAATGTTCGGTGGCTTATTATCAGGTATTATGAACCCCATCGCTAGTGGGTTTACTGGGCTGTTTGGTGCAGACACCTTTAACCCATTTAAGAAGATCAAGAGGCCACATCCGGAGGATTTTGCTTCCCTGAGAGAGTATGAAATGGCTCTGGATGACTATGAAGCGAACCAAGCTCAGCTCAGTCAGTTCCAGGAAGCTGCTATGGGTCTAGGGAAAGAAAAGCCCTACAAGACACCCTCTATGCTTAACGTGGGTATGGGAAGACCACCTATGAGGGCAATAGAGGAGAGTCCTTACGCAGCACCTCTCGATATAAACCTACCTGGGGGTAATGTCCCTCCAGGAACATCGTCCCCTGGGACCTTTGGCTCTATGGCGAGTCTTATGGAAAGAGCAAACCTACTGAATCAACTGAAGAAAAAGAGAGTTATCTAATGGCTGACAACATAACATCCTTTGGATTTCCCAAGCTGAACTTGTCAGGAGTTCCGAATGTATACGAGGCTAGTAGTGCTCCCATGCACGGCTATGCAGAAGCAATAAGAAAGCGTAAGATCCTACAGCGCATAGAACGCATGAACAGAACTAGGGCTATTCTTCAGGCTTCCGGATTAAACGTATCTGATTTTACTGCAGGGTTACGCGCACAAGCTAGATCAATTTCCCCCGAACAGACTAGAAGTCAGGTGGAAAAAGAGAATGCTCTAAGGCTTCTTGGCGACATCGTACGCCAATTAAAGCCCAGGACAAAGAGACAGGTAGAGAACATAGTTACTGCTGCAGGCTTAGGCCCAGACCTTATGGAAGATGCCATGAGGATGGCAAGGGTGTACGACTACGGGGAAAGAGCTGTAGGCTACGGGGTAGACGATCAGGGACAGCTTACGCAGACCTATGGTCGGAAAGAAGATCCTAGATTTATAGCAGCTCAGCAAGCAGGAACAGCTGGTTCCCAGTTTGCTGCTACTCAGCAGTTATCCCAGCACGCTGAGAATGAAAGCACCCTCGCTCTACAGAGGGCTGAGGCTGCTGGCATAACGGATAAGGGTTCCCTGCAAAGATTTCTGGCTACTTTAGGCGCAGAGTACAAAGCAGAACAGGAGGAGGGATACCAGGGGAAAACTCTTGGATTCAATCCTTATGATAAGGATGTAAGATCCGCTCTTTTCTCAGAATACGAGAAGGTGTTTAAGGAGGGTGAGAGATCTCCATTGTACTGGCTCCAGAAAGGGCCTGACGGGAAGTACCGTAAGAGATTTGAGATGCTCCCTAAAGGGGGTAAAGAGTACCTGGACCTTATTGATAAGCATGGTGCTGTCCCCAGGGAGTCGGATCTAGGTATAGGTCAAGCTATGCAAGAGCAGTGGGAGGATGCGTCGGAGGCCAGTGCTAAAAAAGCTGAGGGAGGAGACATAATGGGTGCAGTAGCTGACTTTAAGGCAACTACGAAGAATCTCTGGACTCCTGATCGTAATAAAAAAGTACAGGACTTCATCGAATATGCTTCAAAGCCGATGTCTGCTCAGTTTGCTTACACCAAGCTCAAGATAGAAACAAGAAACGTCGTAACGCAGTACCTCAGTGAGGAGCAGATAGCACACGCATCTCCTGAGATCGACAGGGGTATAAAATTCATCTTTGATTCATACCAGAATGCTCCCGCAGGAACCAGACCCGACTACAGAGGTGACGTAAGTCGCCTTATAGATAGTTTGTTTCCGAAGGATGGGAGCGGTGAGTTTGGGAAAATCACTGAGCCAGCCAGGAAAGAGATAAAGGAGCGCTTTGAGAAAGAGCTGAAGTTTCGACAGGAAAATGTACAGTTTGGCCTAGACGTAGAAGGGAAAATACAATCCATGGACGCTACGGATCTCAGTATGCAAGAGGCTCGTTTCCGTATGCAAAAGCTCATCTCTGAGAACATTAACATAGGCCAGCAAGGCGTGGTTGATAGGGTAGTCAACCAAGCATACGCTATGTACAAAGCAAATGATGGTCGGGTAGGAACAGGCCCTGTATACGAAGATACGCTGGGAGAATACATTAGAAAGCAACTGACAGCTAATGGCGTTATTATGATGCCAGAGTTACGTGACAAGATAGGCGCTGAAGTTGACAGGTTTGAAAAGGCTTTCATCGCAGCTAAGAGAGCTCCGTACGAGCTCCAGAAACTTCAGCAAGATGTAATAGTAGAGGGCAACTTATGGGATATAGACGGTAATACAAGGTCCTACAAAAATGCTGCAGAAAAGAGTGAAATTCTAGCGGAAGAAGGTAATAGGTTTATATACGGTACAAATCCTGCACTGATGAACCCAATCCAAAGAAAGCAGATTGATGGTTTGATGCCTGATGCGACCACTAAGTGGGACAAGTATGGTGCCTTTAAGGTAGCTCGTAATGAGAAAGAGTTGGCAGAGATTATGGCTGAAGGGTTCAACTTAGACGGAGATCTATTCCAGCTGGATGCAGCTACATTGGCTAAGGTTGCCGGGACTTACCCAGAGTTCGGGGTGCTGTTTTCCCCAGACGGAAACACAGCGTCCTATACAAATACAGGAGAGCTGAATAGCCTCTTAGCTCAAGGTACGTACGTTTACAAAACAAATCCAATGGATGACGCGACTATTCGTAAGATAGGAGCAGATATAAGAACGCTCCCACACCTCAAAGAGGGTGTAAACGAATACTCTGATGTGTACTTTAAGTATAAACTTGCCCGTGATGACATGCAGTCTGCATGGAGCTCGGAAGTTCCTGGTCAGTACGATCTGCAGGTTGTGGATATGTGGAAGAAGATAACTGACAAATCCATGATTACGCAGGAAGAGTTACGTAGCTACCTTGTAGCCCAGGGGTATAAGCTGGCTTTTGTAACTAGCATAGAGAAGCTAAAGACAGGTGCTCAGTTAAGTGGACCACAACGCCAGGCTATGATGACCGCTATCCACCATGCGCTAACAATTCGTGGCGAGATGTTGAACGGATACTACAGCCAGATAAAGGATGTGTACAATGCAAAGTATGGTCAGGAGAGAGGGCAGGCTATATTTGAGTTGGCCTTCTTACCAGAGGTTAAAAACATACCGAGGCCTGACTTTAACTCCCCCATCTATCTGGTTGGTGCTCAGGGTGGGAGAGTTCACAAAGGTAGGAAGATAAAAATCAAGAGCCAGAAGGTTATAAGCCGATGAACGAGGACGTTACACTACAGTTTAAGTGGGCAGGTAAGACCGTAGAGGTTACAATCTCTGCTGAGGATTTTGACCAGCTGGAGAAAATACGGACCAGACAGCAGCAGAACGCTTACGGAACGGGAGAGGAAGCAGCCTGGAAAGAGCTTGTATCTGAGATGGATATGAGTCAAATAGATCAAGCCAAAGGAGCGCTTCTTTCCCTGCAGGACGTTCTTACATTCGGCAAGGGTGACGAGATAGCAGCTTATACAGCTGCAGGTCTTCAAGGCCTAAAGAACATGGTTGTGCCTGGAGGTGAGCCAGCGGAAAAAGTATTCCAGACTCAGATGCGTAACATGAATGACCGTCTACAAGCAGAGCGATCCCAGCGACCACTGGGAGTTGCTGCTTTGGAGGGTACAGCTGGCTACGTAGGAGGCAAGAGCGCCTATGATGTAGCTAACAGGGTTAGTCAGGCTATAGCTAAGCCTCTTGTGGGGGACATAGGCAAGAAAACTGCTATGACAGGTGTAAGCGGTCAGCCATATACAGCTGGTTACAACTACTTAGGTAGGAAACTACCTCAAGAACTCTCATCTTATTCATACGTTAGAGTTTATCCTGGGACGCAGGTTCCCAGAGCGTTAAGACCAGAGAGCACTAAGTATAGAACCTTTACTCAGTTAGCCTCTGCAGCTGCAGCAGGCGCTGCAGGCGCGGGAGACTATGGTTACTGGTCTGGTGAGGGTGGCCTTCCTATGGAAGAGCACTCTACAGGGGACAGGTGGTTCAGGTATGCTCAGTCTGCTCCTTGGGGAGCTCTTCTAGGTACTTCTATGGGAGCAGCAGGTCGTTACGGTCCCTACTTAGGGGATAAGGCTGCTAGTTTAACCGCACCCTTACGGGGTAAGTTACCGGAAGTGCCTCCAGGTGTGATTCAGAATAGGCCTACGCTAAACCGCGCTTATCAGGCGATACGAAAGCAGCCTGCAGGTGATGCAGATTCCCTGCAGGCACTAATTAATGAAGTAGCTGGTGGCAAGGGGAGAGCGCAAGACTACGAAACAGGAGCTGAGGTTCTTGCTACTACTAGATTGAAAGACTCCTTAATACCATCCGCAGATACCTCCGTGCAAAGAACAGACTTAGGACCCGACGATATGTTAGGGGACATAGGTTATTTTGACCCACTTACTAGGCAGGTAGCTTTAGCTAAGGGCGGAGAGACTGTACGCTCTGCTGATGCTAGAGGCCTCATAGCAGACAGAGCTGACGTTGCAGCTGAACGCGCTCAACTAGGTCTGGAGGTTCCCATAAGAGGGGAAAGCGCAGAGCAGGCTGCTTTGTTAGCCAGGGACAAGACAGAAGCAGCGTACACTGCAGCTAAAGAGCTAGGTGATGTGGCTAAAAGAAGAGGGTCTGAGGGGTACTTACCCATTGATGAGGGAGGACAACAAGTAAGGTTGTTGAACCAAGATCCAATCGTTACTCAAGCATACAAAAATGCTATGAAGACCCGTCAATCAGTAGCAGCGCAGGGGAAACTAACAGATGAAACCCTGACTAATACTTACCCAAGTACAGTGAGGGAATTAACGTCAGGCAGGAGAAGGATTGACCAGGATGAAGTAGAGGCTTACGAGAAAGAGGGCTGGAAGATAGAAGTAGAGCAAGTGCCTACTAGGGATGAGAGTGGAGTACCAACGACTGATGATGTGCATTTTGCTGTTGATCCTAGAGGTCCTGGGATGACTACTCGACAAGCTAATGAGATAAGCAACGAGCTACAAAAACTTATCGCAAAGAATGAGGGTGATCCACACTATGTAAATGCAAGGGCTATGTTCGATAGATTCTTTACGCAAAAGTCTGGAGCTCTTTCGGCAGCTGGTGAGCAAGCCTATAAAGCTGGTCGTTTGGAGGACATTACTACGGGAGATACCCCCGCTCAGTTGTTAGCCTTGACCCCAGACGAACTGGCTAGGCATATAGACTACGATAGATTCAAGCAGGGAGATTCACCTCTTGGTAGAAAGAGAACGGCAGAACAGAAGGTGCTTGTCTTAGAAGGGTTGTGGGATCAAGTATCCCGTGAGGTAAGTAAGGCTAAGGGAAGGCCATCACAAGAGCTTATAGATCAGGTTGGGGTCTTACTAAGAGATCAACCAGCAGCTTTTACAAGATGGAAAGATGCTGTAAAAAATGCAGAGAAGTATGGTATTGCTAGGGAACGAGCAGGTACTGCCTATAAAGCTGAGGTAGATTTCACAGAAGATCTAGGGCAGCAGGTAGGTGGCTTTGGTAGGCGTGCAGCTGAGTTTATGTTCTCTGCTCCTTTCGCAGCTACTAGAGCATTGGATAGATCTCTCACGAAGACTTCCCTTATCCGGAACCAAGCAGTAAACGATGCTGTTGTGGATATTCTCACCAAAACAGGCAAGGATCGGGATGTAGCAGAGCGTCTTATCCAGAAGAAGATAGCGGATCAAACTATTCCAGTATCACAGCAGAGGATTATAAGAGAGATACTGCTTAGTGCTCTGGGTGTAGGACCCATAGCAAAGGACGCATCGGATATGCCCTACGTAGGTGCTGGTGGGAGAAAGCTAGGTATGGGTCTGTACCTTGCGGGGGAGAAGGCAGCTGGTCTAATACCAGGAGTAAACTAAATAGAAGCGCTGGAGTCCAAGGTGGAGATACTCAAAGATAAGGTAGCACAGATAAAATTTGGAAATGGAGCAGCACACTAGGGGTATTCCCCTAGTATCGTGGCGGGATTTCCCCGCTTAAACTTAGGTGTAAAACAAAGGAGTAAATATTATGGTACATTCAATGT
>CALBXV010000545.1 GCA_937890045.1 uncultured archaeon | reverse complement strand
GACGCTCTTCCGATCTCCTGCACCTCCTCCAAACGCTATTAAAGTAAATTCTCTTGGATCATATCCTCTCCAAACTGACACTTCACTAATATTGTTAGTCATGTTTGACTCTACTATTGATTTAATACCTGCTCCTGCTTCTAATATATCTATATTTAGTTGATCTGCCAATTCTTTAATTACTTTTTTAGAATTTTCTATCTTAACTCTCATCTTTCCTCCTAAGTAATATTTCTCATCTAAATATCCTAGAAATAAATTTGCGTCTGTTACAGTAGCTTTATTACCTCCCTTATCATAGCATGCTGGTCCAGGATATGCCCGTGCACTTTCCGGTCCAACATGAAACGCGCCTTGTTTATCTGCCCAAGCTATACTTCCTCCTCCTGCACCAATGGTTCTTACATCAATCATCGGTAGTTTTAATCTATTTTCTAGAGTTGTTTCTGATACTATTTCCGGTTTACCATTATCAACTAAAGAAACTAGACATGTTGTTCCTCCCATATCTAATGTAATTAAATTGTTATGATCTATTTGTTTACCTATGAAAATTCCTCCCATTACTCCTGAAGCTGGTCCTGAACCTATTGTATAAACAGGTTTTAATTTTGCTGAATTTGTTGACATTAAGCCTCCATTTGATTGACTTATGTATGTTTCACCTTTATATCCAAATTCACTAAAAATATTTGCTGTCGTATTTAAATATTTACTCATTATTGGACCAATATATGAATTTAAAGCAGTTGCAAATGTTCTTTCATATTCTCTATATTCTGGTAATATATCTGAAGAAATTGATATGTATAAATTTGGTAATTCTTTTGTTAATATATTTTTTATTTGAATTTCATGACTTGGGTTTGCATATGAATGAATTAATGTAATTGCTATAGCATCAATTTCCTCTTTTTTTAATTTATTAGCTAATTGTTTAATTTCTTCAATATTTAATTTATTAATTATTTTACCATTCCGATCCATTCTCTCATCAATTTCAAATCTGAGAAATCTATCTGCTAAAACTTTTTCTGGTTTATCTTGAAACAAATCATATAAAAATAACCTTCTAGTTCTAGCTATTTCTAAAGTATCTCTGAAACCTTTTGTTGATATTGTTGCAATTTTTGCTCCTTGATTGGCTACATACGCGTTTAATCCTAATGTGGTTGAATGTGATATAAATACAAATTTTGAAAGATTGTCTGTTAATTGTTTTAACCCTTCTCTTACACCTTTTTCTGGTGGATAAGTGGTTAATACTTTACTAAATTTTATTTTATGTTGATTATCTATATATACAAAATCTGTGAATGTCCCACCGACATCTATTCCAAGATTCATAGTGATTCTTAGCTAATTCAAGTTTATATGTGTTAAAGTTGAAGAACAATTATTGCATACTAAATTATTCTCTATTCAAGATATTGAGAAACTTATAACTCTAGACGATTGTATTAAAATTGTTGAGCGTGTATACAAATTACATGGAAATAAAAAAATAGTTATGCCTGCAAAACTTACTATGGATCTTGGTGAATCTGGTGAGTGGCCTAATTATAATTCTTATGTAAATTCTATGCCTGGTTATATTGGTGATATTGATGTTTCTGGTGTTAAAGTTATTGGAGGATTTTGGGAAAACACTCCTAGATCTCTACCGTCAATTATGGGTACTATTTCGTTACTTGATCCTAGCAGTGGTGAATTTTTAGCTATTATGGAAGGTTCATATATAACTTCTTTAAGAACTGGTGCTCAAGCAGCTGTAGGTGCTAAATATCTGGCTAACAAAAATTCAAAAATACTTGGTATTATTGGAGCTGGTGTTCAAAATCGTTTTACAGTTCAAGCTATCTCAAAAATATTTGAATTAGAAAAAATATTAATTTTTGATATTAATAACGAGTCTTCTAAAAAATTTTGTGATGATATGAATAAACTTGTTGATGTTAATTTTGAAATATGTACTGCTTCTTCTGATGTTATGAATGCTGATATTGTTGTATCTGCTACTAACTCAAAAGAACCTGTAATATTTGGAGATAAGATTATTCCTGGTTCTCTAATTATTGCTCTTGGCTCTTATAAAGAAATTGATGCTAATACATGTAAAATAGTTGATAAAATTATCGTGGATCATTTAGAACAAGCTCTACATCGTGGTGTGTTGAAGGATTATATTAATGAAAATATTATTCAAATTGATGATATATATTCTGAAATATTTGATATACTAATAAATAAAAAATCTGGCAGATCTAATGATAATGAAATAATTATGTTTAATCCTATAGGTATGGGTTCTACAGATATAGCTGTCGCTCATCATATATATGATGCATCGTTAAAAACTTCTGTTGGATCAAACTTTAAATTTATTTAATTAATTATATTTTCTTTCCTGAACCTTTAGACAGTAAAAGACCCGCTATAAATAGTAGAATAAATGATATTGATATTGTAAAAGTTCCTATTGCGTAAAAATCTGGTGTTAATGCTGCATTTGTTGTCCAACTGTATACATATAATGGTAATACTGGAGGATTTTTCATAACAAACATTGTACGTAATAATTCCCCAAATGTTAATGTGAAACTAAATAATGCTACTGCAATTACATGTACTGATATTAATGGTAATGTAATTTGTCTAAAAACTTGTATTTCATTTGCGCCTAATGTTCTTGCCGCTTGTTCATATGTTGCTAACTCTGGATCAAATCTAGCTAACATTAAAATTAGTCCAAATGGCAATGTCCAAATTACTTCTATTGGTATTGCTGTCCATATTGATAATGACGTGTTTAATATTTGTCCATAAAGTATTGCTGCTCCAAGACCATATATTACTCCTGGAGTTAAGATTCCTAATAAAATTATGTAGAGTAACGGAGTTCTAAATCTTAATCCTCTTCTAAAAGAAAGAGCTGTAATAACTACTAATATAGTTGTTACAATTGTTGTAGCTACTGCTAATTTTACGCTTTCAATTAATGCAGTGACTGCTGCTTTATTGCTAAAGAATTTGACGTACCATTTTGTACTAAATCCTGTTAATGGTAAACTTAAACCTGATCCTTCATTGAATGAAAATATTATTACTGAGAGTATTGGAGCGTATATGAATAATAATATTAATCCAAAATAACCTGCTAATATATAATCTAATTTTTTCATTGTTCTAGAACACCAATTTCCCAACATTAACTATTTTAAATAATGTTAATACAACAATTAATGTTATTATTATGATTACTGTTGCTAATGCACTTGCTAATGGCCAATTTAATAGTGAAGATTGCATTGCTACTAGAATTCCAATAGTTTGCATTGAACCACCTAATATTCTAGGAGTAACAAAATCTCCCATTGTCATCACAAATACAAATGAAGATCCTATTACTATTCCTGGTCTTGATAATGGTAATGTTATATGTCTAAATATCTGTAATCTACTAGCGCCTAAAGTTTCAGCAGCATTATATATGTCATAGTCTACATTACCCAAACCTAATAAAATCGGCGCTATCATAAATAGTACATATGTTTGAAGCATCACAATTGTAGCTGCGGTAGGTGAAAGTATAAAAAGACTTATTGGATCATTAATTATTCCTAAACTAATTAAACTATAATTTATTACTCCGTTTGTACCTAAAATTGGGAACCACGCCATTAATTTTGTTGTAAAATCTACCCAAAATGGTATTATTAAAACAAGTACTAATAATAATCTTGTGTTATCATTTTTAATTTTAAAAGCTAAGTAATATGCTACTGGATACCCTACAAATAAAGATATTATAGTAATTAATACTGCGTTATATATTGTGAAAGTAAATATGCTTCCATATATTGGTTCAGTAATTAATTTGGCATAATTCTCTAAAGTTAATTGTGGTAAATATCCTAAAGTTGTATTGGTGTAAAAACTAAAAGTTCCTATTATAAGTAATGGCCCAAATAAAAATATGGCGACCCAAATTATAACTGGTAATACCATTATTACATGCATATGTGATTTTATATATTCTTTTATTCTACTCATTTTTATTACCTAATTATTTATTGAATTAATAATGCTAACTTATGACTTTAATGTCTTATTACTATTACTTTAAATTTATACTATATTCTTTTTTTATACTGTCTAATACGTTATTTTTAAAAATATTTTTCAAAAAACTCTTAAATTTATGTTATATTCTGCGTTTTTCTCTATTTTTATATGTTTTTTGAACAATATCGGTTTAATTTATAAAAAAACTTTAAATTATATCGATATTTATTATTTGTCATGTCTAAAGACGATAGTATAGTAAATGATATTAAAGATAAAAAAATGAGTAGAAGAGATGCTCTTAGCACTGCAGGTAAAGCTGCTGCTGGTGTAGCTGCTCTTGCTATTATTGGAGGTGTGGCATATACTGTTACACAAGATTCTAGTATTCTTGGTGGCGCTGCTCCTGTAGATGTTTCTGGTTCATTACGTGTATTGGCATATGCTCCACTTTATACTCCTGAATCATATACTGATGCATTAAAAGCTGATCTAGGAATTGAGTTAGAAGTATCACTAGGTGGTGCCGGTACAATTGGTATTGATATTATAGCTGCAAAAGGTAGAGATTGGGATACTGCAATTATATGGGGTGCTTGGGCTCAAGCTGTTATACATGCTGAAGATGGTAGTCTAATACAAAATATTCCTGTTGGTAGTGTTCCAAAATGGAATAATAATAATGTTGCTCCATTATATCAGGATCCTAAAGCTGTTATTGGTGAAAAACTTGGTCAAGCATTGATAAATGATACTTGGGCTCCAGGTAAAGAAGGCTCTGAATTTACTGGATTACCTATTATGTGGGGAGTTGACTCTTATGCTATTAATCCTGAATTTGTTGATAAAGACCCAGGTACATGGGGTGCAATGTTTGATCGACAATATAAAGGTAAAGTCGCTATTATTGATATTCCAACTGTAGCATTACCAATGTATGCTATGTATCTAGCTGGTAGTGGTCAAATGGCTGAACCTGATGCAATTAATAATCTAAAACCTGCTGAAGTAGATGTTGTAGCTGATTTCATGGCTTCTCATGCTGCTGAAGGTCAATTTAAAGGTTATTGGGCTGATTTTGGTACAAGTCTTAATTTGATGGTATCAAGAGAAGTTTGGTTAGAAGATTGTTGGAATTCTGCTGTATTTGCAGCGAGAGCATCTGGTGTACCAGCTTATTATCTATCACCAAAAGAAGGTGTTATTGGATGGTTTGGTACTGAACATATATTAGCTGGATGTGCGGAAGCTGATCTTCCTAGAGCATATGCCTACTTGAATCATAGATTAGGTGGAAAATTTGCTCGAGATATGGCTCTCCAAGCTTATCAAACTGCTACATATGGTTCAGAAGAAACAAAACAAGCATGTGGTAAAGAATTCTATGACTGGAATTTCATGGGTAAATCAACCTATAAATCAATTGATGAAATTGTTCCAGGTCAAGATGAATGGATAGCAAATGCATTGTTTGATCCTCTTACTTATGACTGGTCTAATGATTCAGGAACTTCAAGTCCTAACGGTAATGTAAAGGACCGTGGTTCAATTGATACTATTATTAGTAATATGGGTAACATTGAATCATGGGTTGATGAACTTGATTACCATATAGAAGCTTGGGCCAGAATCAAAGAAGCCGGCGCATAATTAAATCTATTAATATCATAATTATATGTTTTAGATTAGTTGTAATTTAAAACATGTAATTTTTTATTTTAATTGATAAAATGAAAAATATTAAGTATATTTTATATATTTTAGAAATTAGAATATCAAAAATTGGTTAATATTAAAATTCTTTTCCCATATCCTGCATTATTAATTACTATTAAAAAAAAGAAATCTATTATTATAAGTGATCTACATATTGGTTTTGAAGATATTATCTTAAATAATAAAGTAAATATTAAATCATCTATTAAAAAAATGTTAGATCAAATATTTCTATTAATTGATAAATATAATCCTGATGAACTTATAATACTTGGAGATATAAAATATAGTTATAAAACTATATCCTCATCAGAATATTATCTAGTCCCACAATTCTTAAGTAAAATATCTGAAAAAATAAATGTTAAAATTGTAAAAGGAAATCATGATGGTAATATAGAAAATATTTTACCTTCAAATATAATCTTTGAAAACACTGGTTTTACAATTGATAAAACATATTTATGTCATGGTCACACAAAATTTCCTAATAATCTTGAATATGTTAATAAAATAATTATGGGGCATCTACATCCTAGATATAAACAAAAAAATAGTTTATTAAATGGAAAACAGGTATGGTTAATATTTAAAACTAATTTCAAATTAATAAATTCTGATAAAATTAATATAAATGAAATTATAGTTCTACCATCTTTTAATACTGAATTGTCTAATATTACTAAACCTCAATTACCTGGAGAGATTATATCTCCAATAGTAAAAAAATTTTTTAGTAGTATAAATAGTGCTGTGATACTAACTTTATCTGGTGAAATAATAGGTGGATTAGAATCTATTGATTACGTTTTATAAATTAATATTTTACATTCCGCCCATCATTGGCATAGAACCTGGAGTCATCATTGGTCCTCCCGGCATTCCAGCTCCTGCTTCTTGTTTACCTGAAGCAATTACATCGTCTATTCTTAATATAAGACCACTAGCTTCATTTGCAGCTTTGATTATTTGTTCTTTTACTGATAATGGTTCTAAAATATTTTGATCAAATAGATTACTTACTGATCCACTATTTACATTTACTCCTATCCACTTCTTTCCTTCACTATTGGCGTTACGTAATTTTACTTGGATATCTATTGGATCTAATCCAGCATTTTCTGCTAAACTTAAAGGTATAGACTCTAATGCTTCTGCAAATGCTTGTACTGCTAGTTGTTCTCTACCTGAAAGTTTTTCTGACCATTTTAATAATTCATGTGCTGCTAGTGATTCTCCTGATCCTCCTCCAGCAACAATTGCTGGTTTTTCTAATACATCTTTTATAACCATTACAGCATCATTGATTGATCTTTCTGCTTCATCTACTATTCTTTGTGATCCTCCTCTAGTTAATATTGTTACAGATTTAGGATTTTTTGCCCCTTCAATAAATACCCATTTATCATCTTCTATCTTTCTTTCTTCTGCTAATTCTGCATAACCTAAGTCTGCTTTACTTAAATCTTCTATATTAGCTACAACTCGTCCACCTGTTGCTTTAGCTAATTTTGTCATATCGCTTTCTCTAATTCTTCTACAGGCCATTATTTTATTAGCAGATAAATAATGTTGTGCTACATCATCAATTCCTTTTTGGCATACTAATAGTGTTGCTCCTACAGATTTAATTTTATCAACCATTGTCTTCAAAATATTGTTCTCTTCATCTAGAAATGCTTGCATTTGTGCTGGATCATTAATTCTGATTTCTGCAGACATCTCAGTTTTTTCTACTTCAAGTGGCGCATTAACCATTGCAATTTTTACTTTAGTAACTCTTTTCGGCATCCCTGCATGTATTACTTCTTTATCTAATGTTATTCCCTGAATCAATTCAGTATCTGCTATTGAACCTCCTGCTTTCTTTTCAATTTTAATATTTGATTTATCTACTTTATATTTGCCAGTACTATCTTTTTCTGCAATTTTTAATACTGCTTCAACAACAATACTTGATAGCTCTTTACTATCTTCAGATACTAATTTAGAGGCTAAACTAGTAGCTGCTACTTTCTCTAATAATTTTGTATCTTTGGTATCTACTTTAACCGCTATTCTATTTAATATCTCAATTGCTTTTTCAGCTGCGTTAGCATATCCATCAACTATAACTGTTGGATGAACATCTTTATCTAATAATTCTTGAGCTTTTTCTAATAATGCACCTGCTAAAACAACTGATGAAGTTGTTCCATCACCTACTTCATTATCAGTAGCTTTTGAAATTTCTACCATCATCTTAGCTGCAGGATGTTGTACATCAATTTCTTTAAGAATTGTTGCTCCATCATTTGTAATTGTAACATCTCC
>CALBXV010000544.1 GCA_937890045.1 uncultured archaeon | reverse complement strand
AAAACGTTGTTTAAAAACCCTAAACATCCTTATACACGTCAATTACTAGATGCTGTACCAAGACCTGACGTTAAAAAAAGACTAGAACCAATTCCTGGTAATATACCACAATTAATTTCTCCTCCAACTGGATGCCGTTTTCATCCAAGATGTAAATACACTGAAAAAATTTGTAGTGAAAAAATACCTGTTTTAGAGAATGTGGCTAAAGATCATTTCGTTTCTTGTCATAAGTGGAAAGAAATAAAATTTTAGTGGTTAAAATGAATGATTTTATCGACGTTCAAAACTTAGTTAAATATTATCCAGTTTATACTAAAGGCATTCTTATAAAGAAAGCTTCTGGTCTAGTTCATGCTGTTGATAATATAACTTTCTCTATTAAAAAAGGTGAAACTCTGGGGCTTGTAGGTGAGAGTGGCTGTGGTAAAACTACTACTGCAAAATTACTTTTAACTATCGAGAATCCTACTAGTGGTAAAATAACTATAGATGGAACTAATATCTTATCAGTAAAAAATAATGCTGAGAAGAAAATGTTAAAAAGGAAAATGCAACTTGTTTTCCAAAACCCTTATGCGTCTTTAAATCCTCGAATGACTGTTTATGATATACTAAAAGAACCATTTATTATACATCAACATGCTGAAAAAAATCAATGGGATAATCGAGTTTATGAACTACTTAAATCAGTTGGTCTAGAAGATTATCATGCTGCACGATATCCTCATGAATTTAGCGGTGGTCAACGTCAACGTATTTGTATAGCTCGAGCTTTAGCAGTTGACCCTGAAATTATTGTTCTAGATGAACCTGTATCCTCACTAGATGTTAGTATTAGAGCGCAAATTCTAAATCTACTTCTTGATTTGCAGAAAGAAAAGAATTTAACTTATCTATATATTTCTCATGATTTAAGTTCTGTTAGACAGATTACTAATAAGTTAGCAGTTATGTATTTAGGCAAACTTGTTGAATATGGTTCTACAGAAAATGTTTTTATGAAATCTTTGAATCCCTATACTAGAGCACTGATTTCTGCTGTTCCAGTTCCTGACCCTGAAGCTAAGTCTGAAAAATTGATTTTAGAAGGTGAAGTCCCTAGCCCAATTGATCCACCAAGTGGATGCCGTTTTAGATTACGTTGTGATCTTGTAACTGATTTGTGTTCTAAAAAAGAACCTCTGCTAATTGATAGTGTTAAAAAAGATCAATATGCAGCTTGTCATCATTCTGATAAAATATATGCGTGAAATAGTTAGAAATATTAATTAGTGCTACTTTTATCTATTATTTATGAACGTTCTAGTTACTGGCGGTACTGGATTTATAGCGTCTTACGCTGTAAAAAAATTAGTTGAGTCAAATAATGATGTTGTAACTTATGATTTGAATCCAAATACTGATCTACTTGTTGATGTACTTGATAAAATAAAAATAGTTAAAGGTGATATAACTGATTATCAATTACTGGAAAAAACAATACAAGATCATCAAATAACTCATATAGTTCATACTGCATATTATTTTACATTTGCTAGTCAAAAAGATCCTTTAACCGCTTGTAAAGTAAGTAATCTAGGTACTAGTAATATATTTGAAATAGCACGAAAAAATGATTTAAAACGTGTTGTTTGGGCTAGTTCAAATGCGGTTTTTGGGCATGCTAAATTATATGATAAACAACCAGTAACTGAGGAAGCGCCACTTTGGCCAATGACTGTTTATGGAGCTTGTAAATTATTTAATGAACATATGGGACAACATTATTTTGATCAATTTGGTCTAAGTAATATTGGTTTAAGATTTTCTGGTGTTTATGGTTATGGTATGGCTAGAAGAAAAACTAGTGCGTCAAATTTCTTATTTGATTTATTTGAAACAGGTTCTCTAGGTAAAAAATGTGTAGTTAAATATCCTGGTCTTCTTATGAACTGGCAATATGTAAAAGACGCTGCTGAAGTTATCTGTTTATCTCTTAATGTTAAAAATCATGATCATGTTGTTTTTAATACTGGTGGTTATACTCATCATGTTAAAGATGCTGTAAAAATAATATCAAATTTAATTCCAGATCTTGAATTTGATTTTATTGATGAAGAAATAAGTGGAGCAAATATTGAAGAAGAATTACCTGAAGTATCTTTGTCTAGAGCTAATAATGAATTAAATTATTATCCAAAATACACTCTTGAAAAAGGTGTACATGAATATATTAATGAATTAAGAAAGATTGCTGGTTTGCCTCTAGTATAATAAATTGGTGTGTGTAACTCTTCTTAAAAATTTCGTTTAAAGATGTATTGTTTATAATAGCTAATTTTTTCATTATGCTTATTTTAGCTTTTGGTTATTCCTATGGAATATATTATACCTATTTTATGAATGAATTTAATTTATCTAACACAAGTTTCGCATCATTATGGAGTGCTGAAGTTATTGTTGCAACTATATTTAGTCCACTTGCTGGATATATGTTACAACGTTTTTCTATTCAAAAAATAACTTTTTTTGCTGCTTTACTATCTGCTATAGGTTTAACGGCTAGTGGTTTAGTTACTGATTTTTTACAATTATATATCACTTATGGTGTGTTCATGGGAATCGCTGTATCAATCACTGGTAATATACCAATTATTAATATAAATTCATATTTTAAGAAAAATCGTGGAATTCCTTTAGGAATAGTTCTATCTGGTGTTGGTATAGGTATAATTATATTTCCATTACTCTCTGAATCACTTATTTCTCTTTATGATTGGCGTTCTACGTTAATTATATTAGGTTTATCTTGTGGTTTACTATTATTTTTCTCTTCAATGATCATTAAATCTTTATCTACAAGTATTGTAAACGTGATAAATACATCTGCTGTACAAATCACTCAGAAATTCTATAAATCTCCTAAATTTTTATCTCTCTATGTAGTTGCTATTTTAGCTTTTCTTCATAGTACTATATTATTATTATATGTTTCTCCGTATTCATTAGGACTTGGATTTTCACATTTGGCTGCAGCGTTTGCAATTAGTATGATTGGTATAGGATCTATATTAGCTAGACTAGTTGTTGGTGCATTATCAAATAAAGTAAATAAGAATACAATTCTTTTAGTTACTTTTCTATTACAATCTATTACGGCTTTTCTCTTTATTAGTTATGTATCTGACTATTTGTTATATATTTACGCTTTATTATTTGGTATGTTCTACGGATCAACGTTAATTAGTCTTTATTCTGTATTAAATGATATAATTCCTACTAAACAATTTCCGTATTATCTAGGAATATTTCATACAGCATTTGGTATTGGCAGTCTTATAGGTCCTTTATCCTCTGGGTTTTTATTGGATGTTTATGGAGATTTTCAAATAGTTTTCTTACAACTTCTTATAGTGAGTTTATTCGGTTCAATTATGTTATATAAATTTAAGTTTTAATATATATTATTGAATTAATCCAATTGTTTACTTTTCCTATATTGTCTCCATGTAACATAAATGTCTTTTTTAATAACTAAATCAGATTTAATTACCTTATGAATACTTGCGTTATGTGGTGAGTCTTTTACTATATCTGGATTACTATATGCTTCATCTGATATTTTTCTAATTATGTTTACAAATTCATCTATGTCTGATTTTGAATATGACTCACATGGCTCAGGTGTAAACGGTTGAGGTATTACCCATGGATGATGGCTTGGAAAATAATGTGGTATTCCATAATCTACAAATCTTCTTCTAATATCTTCTGTAGTTACTCCAGTATCTTCATATAATTTATTCCAACTATATCTTACTTGTTCTAGTCGTTTCTCTTTCTCATACCATAATTCTATTCCAGGAATCTCTCTCATTTTCTTATCCATATAATTATTATTAAGAACTGCGCTTATTGCTATTTCTTTTAATCCTGCAGAGCCCAGAGATAATATCCAAGCATAAGATTTTAGAAATGAATGACTGTTACCAAAATATGATCTAATTTTTCCTACGGTGTTATTATTTTTCTCTTTTAAATAATATTTTTTTCCATTAAAAGCTACTCTAGGAATAGGAAGAAATTCTGTTAATTTCTTTGTACAACCAACTGCTCCTACTGCAGCTCCCATTGCACCATGAGGTACTGAAAAAGTTTTATGTAAATTAAAATGACATATATCAAATCCTGCCTCTTTTGCTCGTGCTATTCCTAGTAAACCATTTGCATTTGCCTGATCATAATAACATAAAGCACCATGTTTATGAGCTAATTTGACAAAATTTTTAATTTTAGGATTATATATTCCTGTATCTTCAGGATTAGTTATGAAAATACCTGCTGTTCTATTTGATATCACTTTTTCTAAAGCTTCTATGCTTGGATAACCATTTTCATCAGGCATTAAAGTAATTATTTTGTATCCTGCTGTGGCTGGAGCCGCTGCATCACATGGGTGAGAAAAAATTGTAGTTATAATTTCATCTCTTTTACTATCATTTCTTTTTTCATGATATTGTCTAATAATCGCAGCACCAGCATATACTGCTTGTGCTCCACCGCTTGGTTGTAAACTAAAAGCGTCCATTCCAGAGATCTCCATTAAAAATTCTTCAAGTTTGTAAATAATTTCCAATAATCCTTGTATTGTTTCTTCTGGTTGATATGGATGTATTTCTGTAACATTTGGACTTCTTGACGCTAGATGTTCTTGTACTTTTGGACTATATTTCATAGTGCATGTTCCATGTGGATCAATTGCTACATCAACTCCCATTGTTTCTTGTGATAATCTCATATAATGCCTTAATACTTTCAATTGATTAATTTCAGGTAAATTTGGTGATTTATTTCTAACTATGTTCTTAGGTATATCTGATATGCCATCCCCAACTTTTTTTATTATCTCTTCTTCTACTTCTCTAAATAATATTCCTCTTTCACCTGGAGTATCTAATTCAAATATTATCTGTTCATCCCATTTTGCCTGATGAAATTTACGTGTTTTATTATTTTTATTCATTTATATCACCTTTAATAAAGCATTTTTTAAGTAATCAATTTCTGCTTTTGTTCTACATTCTGTGACACAAAATAATGCGCTTTGTCCTAATTCTGGAAATTCTTGATTTAGATCTTTTCCCATGAAAATTTTATGATCCAATAATTTATTTGTAATTTGTGAAACACTTTTTTTAGTTTTATCAAAATTTATTACAAATTCTTTAAAGAAAGGTGATTCAAATACGAGCTCTACATTGTCTATCTCGCTAATTTGTTTCGCAGTATAGATGGCCATTTGTCTAATTAACTGTCCAACTTCTTTAATTCCTTTCTTACCTAATAATGATAAATATACTGCGGCTGTTATTCCCCATATTGCATTTCCAGTCCCTGAATACTCCACTCCTTTTTCTCTTGAACCATATAAAGTTCTATCAAATAATACGTTTGCAAATCCATATTCTCCTTTTTCTACAGTCTCTGTTATTCCATACATTAAGTCTTTAAATTCTCTTATGTATTTCATATCATCTTTTGTAGCTATAAATCCTGCCTGACCTCCTCCACCATTCATATGCATACCTAAAGGCTGTATGTCTCCACATGTAATTGTTGCCCCATATTCTTTTGGAGGTTTTAAGATTCCTAGTGATATTGGGTCTGTATATACTATTAATTCTATGTTGTTATTAGACGCTATCTGGTTTATCTCGTCTACTTGATTTTCTATCATTCCTAAGTAAGTTGGATTTTCAATAAATATACTTGAAGTTTTATTTGATACATTTTTTTTTAAGTCTTTTAAATCTAATAATCCTGTTTTTCTATCATACTCAATTTCCTTAATTATGAGTTCTGGTTTACAATAATTTTTTACTATTAATTTATTCTCTATATTCATGGATTTTGGAATTAGTACCTCATGTTTGCCATTTATTCTTGAAGCCATTCTAATAGAACTTGCTGCAGCTTGACCCCCATCATATAATGGTATACTTAAAACATCCATATCTAAGAGTTCGCCCATTAAACTACAATATTCAAAAATAGATTGAAATTTTCCATGATCTGCATATACGTCAGATACATATGCGCTTAGAAATTCTCCTCTATTGTTTATTTCATCACATACTGCTGGTACATAATGTTGTGCACATCCAGATCCCAGAAAATTCAAATATTCCTTACAGCTACTGTTTCTTCCAATTAATTTGTCTACGTGTGTTCTTAATGAATGTTCATCTAGTATTGGTTCTGGAAGTTTTAATTCTCTGTTTAATTTTAATTTTTCTGGAATATCTTTGTATAAATCCATCGCGTCTCTAATTCCTATTTCTTTAAGCATTGATTTTTTTATTCTCGGGTCAGAATTTGGTATATATGGATAAGCTATATTCTGTTTTTTCATATTTCATTAAACCTTTTTCTCATTTAAAAAGTCAACTTGTTATTATGGTTTATTTCAGATTTTATCCAATTAATTACTAATGAATAATGTTTATTATTTAATATAAATATAATATTTTATGAGTAAAAAAACCATTGGGTTAATTATTAATCCTATTTCTGGTATGGGTGGAAGTCTTGGATATAAAGGAACTGATGGTGCTGATATACTTAAAAAAATATATTCCACTGGAGCTAAACCTATTTCTGGTGTTAGAACATCACAAGCTTTGAACGAATTTAGTCATCTTAAAAATAATATTGTTTTACTTACTTGTCCTAATGAAATGGGTGAAAACATTGCTCGAAAATTTGGATTTGACGTCTTAGTTCTAGATGATATTCAAACAAAAAACACTACTCCAAACGATACAATTATTGCTGCTAAAAAAATGAAAGATCGTAATGTAGATTTAATTCTATTTGCTGGTGGTGACGGAACAGCTAGAAATATTTGTTCTTCTATAGATGTTTCTATTCCTGTACTTGGAATTCCTACTGGTGTTAAAATGCATTCTGGAGTTTTTGGAATTACTCCTTCTAATTCTGGAACAATTACCTCAGATTTTATTCAAGGCAAACTTAAAACCTCTTTAATGGAAGTGTTGGATATTGATGAAAAATCTTTTAGAAAAAATATTTTACTTACTAAATTTTATGGTTATCTTAAAGTTCCTGTAGAGAATGAATTGATGCAAGGTGTTAAAGGACAGTCTTTGACTACTGAAACTGATGCTGTTGACAGTATTGCATATGATATTGTCTCTAATCTTAAAAATGATTGCCTATATGTTGTTGGTCCTGGTACAACTACCGTTGCAATAATGGAGAAACTCAATTTAAAATCTACTTTATTGGGTGTAGATGTAATACGTGGTAAAAAATTAATCGCACTAGATGTAAATGAAAATCAATTGCTTGATCTTATTAAAAAATTTAACTGTGAAACTAAAATTCTTGTTTCTATTATTGGTAATCAAGGTTTTGTTTTTGGAAGAGGTAATCAACAAATAAGTCCAACTATTATAGATCTTGTTGGAACTGATAACATAATTATATTGG
>CALBXV010000543.1 GCA_937890045.1 uncultured archaeon | reverse complement strand
TTCTTGTATGCCAAATGTAGCAAAGTCAGTATATACAGGATCGCCTGTACCTGCCGCTACAATCGGAGCATGACCATCGTTAAAGTTCTCAGCTTTTCTAAATCCGATAGACATACCATCATATGTAGTCCATTGAGTTGTCCAGAATGTCACATCTATATACCCAGAATGCGTACCAGCTAAGAATATGTTGGATTTATTTCCAAGAGGAGAACCCCCAGGAACTAATTCCCATCCTAAGTCAGCAGCCGTGTCTTGATCCATTTGCATGTTCAATCCTGCGGCAGTACTACCTGTATCGACAGCAGGAACTGTTCCTTCGAAAACTGGTGTTTCTACTGGGCCAGTACTTGCGCCGATTCTGCACATCTCTACAGGATATAATTCGCCATTTGCTCCTGGAAATATCATACCAATACGATGCTCGGTAGCTGTTACTGGGCCAGAAGAGTTAGACGACTGTGCATGACTAAACATAGGACTACCACATTTAATGTAATTCCAATCAAATATGGTAGTAGGTCTGCTTTTGCCATCATATGCATTACTACTTTTATTTAATACATCACTTCTCATCTTACACGCCCTCCAGGTTAATCAATGCATGGGTTTCAGGAAGAGATACTTCAAGACCTGCTTCTGTTAGAATCATGTCTTTCCGTAAGTCTTCATCAGCCTGTTGCACGTTTGTCGTAATATGAGTATCACGATTCAAACCATTTCCAACGAGAGGTCTGTATGACACATGATCAAGGTCAACCATCATGCAAAAGCCAGAAGCGAATCCTCTAAACAACGGTTCTCTAACAAGAGTTAAATCACCATGAATAGTATCAACCTTCATAACTTTATGCCCAAATGAACCTTGAACCTGATTGAAGTTATACCTAAATGGGTTATCTTCACTAGCTGTACCTGCTACTTGCCCAATAAAGCTAGTAGCACTACCAAACTTATTAAAGTATGATATTACAGGCAAACTGGCGAGAGCCAATTTAGAAGCACCACCACCCCTTGCGGGGTCGAATATAACCTCAAAATCACTCAATAGATCATCATATGTCCATTGAGTTACTTCATTAGACTTATAATATGGAACACCTTCGTTATATGATACTTGAGAACCATCATTAACAACGTTTCCATATCCTGCCGCTATTGTACTTCCAACAATACCTTCTGAGTATTGAATACCGCCAGCACTGCCTTTTTGTCCAAAAAGCATAGCCCTTTCGATATCCACTTTATGTTCTCTTAGTTTAAGATTCCATATTCTAGACCATTCATCAGCATAACCCCTGTACACAGTTGCCCTTGCCGTATTACTCATTTCAGCAGCCGTTTTGAATATCTGAGTATATCCATACTCATTATCAAGCTCTGAAGACCATACGTCGGGAGAACCACTTCCTTCTTGGAAGGATGTCCCAATAACGGTACATTTTGAGTTGTTAGCCAATTCAAGTGTACTTGTGGTACTAGTATGTGATATGGAGGTCACATTTACTGTTGTTTGTGCTGTTGAACTAGTGTTGTCTACAGAATTAATCCGTACATTCGCAGTAGTAGGGACAGAGTTACCATCGACATCGCCGATAGCAACTACCATTCCGGGAATTAACCATTGAACATAAGCCGCTCCAGTAGTATCAAAGACCATGTCCATGCTACTTCCTTCGGCAACCAATGTAGTCGCTCCTTTTAACAAGAAGCTCCTATCTGTCATTTCAACCTTTGTTCTATCTTCTAGGAATCTAAACTGAGAATCAGATGTTGGAACTTTAGCAACTTTCGATAAGTAGACAAAGAATGGGGATTCATCTGGTGCCAATTCTGCGACTCTGTCGCTAAAATCAAACAGTCTTCTTGATGGTATAGTACTATCAATGACTGCACCAGGAGTTCCAAACTTTACTTGTCCACTATTTAGAGTTGAGTTTAAAGCCATCTCTATTTTCTCCTAAGTTTATTTTATAAAACGTTAGTTCGACTTCCAGCACCTATAACTTCATCCCATAATTTATCCTTTTGGGATTTGTTTGCAGGTGCTTGACCCTGGATTACTCCAGGAGAACGAGGGGATTGCTTATTAGCTCTAACAGCATCTATCGAAGAATTTGGTCGTACAGTCGTTTCGTTTTCTGTTTTAAGAAATACGTCAACCAATGTTTCTAATGACAAATTCTCTTTAGGTTGTGAAAAGAATTTCACAAACCTACTAGATTGATCTTCAGTAAACTTGTATCTACTTTTCAGATCATTTTGAAGATTTGTCATAAACATTTGTTCTTGTAATGCCGCCATATGACGACCCACCGCTGAGTCTACCATATTTTGTTGATCCTTCTTTCGCATCTGATAAGATGGCGATTCTGGCTTATAAAAAGCATCCCATGGGTTAAATTCATCCTCAGCAGGCTGAGCTTCCTTGCTACCTTGCCCCGACAGATTATCTTGAATCATTCCAACTAGGTCTGGTCTTGATTCTAAGAGATCAACAACAGGCATATATTTTTCTAATTCCTTCACACGACCTCCGAGTCTTTGATTATCGGATTGTGCTTTATCATACAATGATTGGAATTTTCTAACTTCACCTTCGTGATCAACCTCTATAGATTCAGATTCTGCGACCTCGTCGTACTGTTCGATCCCCTGTGGATCAAGACTTTCAGAAATCTCACTTGCTTGATTTGTTTCAGCCATAATTTCACTCCTTTGATGTTTCTGATTTAAGGGCAGAACCTTTTAAGATTTCCCCGTACAGAACTTCACCATATTGTTTTTTTGACTTCAACGCCTTTAGGCGCCCTCTGCGTTTGTCATTTCATCGGAAACTCTCTTGAGTTTATCCGTCTCTCTAAGTACAGTATTCGAGAGATTAGCACGATTAACACGTCTATCCGCATCAACTCTTGCTTCTATCTCTGACAATCTGGACTTAAACTTTTCGATTTGAACTCTTTCTTTATCAGATTGAGACTCTTTCTTAGCTGACTCCAACTTAGAAGTCATTTCTTGAATTTGTGATTCAAGTTGAGTTATCTGAGATTTAAGTTGTTCATTTTCATTAATTCTTTCCACTACACCTTCCTTATCAAAAATCTCTGGGTTCTTCTTGAGAACTTCCATTCTATCAACAAGACCTAATTGAAAGGCTTCGAGATATACTCCATAAGTTGCCCACTTACTTTCTGGTAAAGTACTCCCTGGTTCAATTTTTATATCGTGCTGACCTATATTCAATCTATCTCTTTGAATATCATTTACAGCCCCTCTCTTATCATCATAGAGATTAATCATTACCTCTGACAATGCATTATTAGCCTGCACCAAAGAGAACATCTTCTGATAAGTGTAATGACCTTTAGATAGACCATAAAGAACTCTTCCAAGTCGAGCAACACTAAATTCTATATCTCTTAACTTTGCTTTTGGTCTTTCAGAACCAAGAGCCATCATAGCTTCTGTGCCTCTGACTGTTTCAGGAGCCTTATCGGCGAATCCATGCATCATCTCAGGAAGACCAAATATAAAATCTATATAAAACTCACACTGCTGTATCAAGCGATAAAACTCTCCTGTAAGAGGCTGAGGAGCAGGGTAGTGTGGTTCACCCTGACTAGGGTCAATTTCTATAACAGCATTGGGATTTGCCCAATCTCTCTCTAAGTCCTCCATGTTCTCTACAGATCCCATGGGAACAATCAGTTTTAATCCTGCGGAAGCCTGTGCATGAGATAGAGCTAATGACCATAACTTATTAAGAAGTTTCTGCATTGGTCTTGCTCTAGATACATCAGACTTGGGATAAGGTGTACCTGTCCATATATTTGGTAGAGGTACTATAGGATATACATCAGTATTTAAAACATCTTCATAAAGTACAATTTCTCCCACGGAAGCACATACAGCAATTCTATTCTGATACACTTCTTCAAATTGTAGAAATCCTCTTTCTACTAATCCAGGGTTCGTCTCCATAAATTCTCTGAATGCCTGTTCGTCCATCACGCTCTCTGATCCGCTTCTTGCATCCATTATTCTATAAAATGGTACTTTAATCGGATAGAATCTCTCAAGTATTTGATACTTCTGATTACCCCATTCTAAATCTTTTGCTTCTGCTGGAGTCCACGTTGCCATAGTTGCTCTATTCTGAGCATCTGGATAATCTTCTTCCATAACGCCAGAAATATTTTTCAGCAACCCGTCAGTTACATTCCCTTCTTCATCTATTGTATCATCTAATTCGGGGTAGAGGTTAATGATCTGTTCACCAGTTAAGATAGTAGAAAGGATGATGCCCTCGGCATCTACAAACCACCTATCTCTAGTGGAAGGTGGGACATAAACCCTAAACGGGTCGACATAAGTGAACTTCACATCACCTCTACCAAAGTCTTCTTCTCTATCTATGTAAGCATATAAATATCCCATGCCTGTAACAGCATAATCTGCAATAGCCTGTTTCACCTGATGATCTCCATCAGATATGTCCCATACGTATCCTAAGATATGCCTCCATGTATGAGCAACTTGAGAATCTGAGTCTTCTCTCGGTATAACAGTAAAAATTGGAGGTCTTGAAGTTAGAACGCTTTTTAGCTTTTCAACAGCGGGGGATACTCTATCCATTGGTATATCTGCTTGACTTCTTGATGACAGCTCACTAGACTCTGATGTAGTAAAATGATTACCTAAAAAGAAATCAACATCCATTCTAGCATCAGTATCCCAAGTAGAGCGAGCATCACGCCACTTGCGATAAAGCTCTTGATTCATTTGTGCTCTTTCGTCAGTAGGAAGAGCCATTATTATATTGCATATTGTTATAATTACTCATAAATTCTTTTAATCTATCAAGCAAGTTATTATTTTGTGAATGTGGAGAAAATGAATTCATACCAAAAGAATTCATTCCATTAGAATAGTTTTGATAGGGATAGCCTTGCTTTTCGCCAAATAGCTCTTGGAGCTGTGCTAAAAGAGCAAGTCTCTCCGTTTCAGGAATGTCTCGTCCGTAGGGCATTCTGCATAATTTACAACAAAAAATTATAAATGTCAAGGATAAAATGCCTAAAACATAAAAAAGTTCCCTATTTTCTTGCTCCTGTTAGCCAGGAATACGATCTTTTGTTAGTTTTTTTCTTTTTTGACTGAAATTGTTCTTCATCCACAACACCGCTCTTAGGATAGTTATGACCTATATAATGATTGGCATAATACAATGCATCCATAAAATCATCATTTCTAGACTTAGGGAATTCAAACAATTCATCTACCACATTAGACATATTTCTTTTAACATATAACTTGTTTGTATTTATTATTGGGCCTAATGAGGCTAGTAATCTATCCTCTTTTTTAATCCCGTGAGGTGGCTTGGCTCCCTTAAATATGCCTGGTAGCAATTTTCTATCTTTAGCGGATAATCTAGTAACCATATCTCTAACCATCTCTTGTGCGGCTACAGTCTCTATAGTAACTCTTCTAGGATTATACATTCTCGCCATGTTCATAATCTCTTGAGGCATATCATATATAGGAATTCTATCATAGAATGTATCTAGAACGTATCTATTCTTATGCTTATCGACGCCCAGAACGACGATTGCTTGCATATCTGATGTATCAGTCGCAGTTGCGGCTAAATCAACGCCTATGAACGTATAAATAGGTATATAGTCATCTCCTATGTTCAAATAAGAAAACTTGTTATGATATACATAATCACCATCATAATAGTTAATTCTGTCTGTTTTGAAAGGAGCATTAGCTATATCTCTTGCATCATTTAAATACTCTTGACTAAATTTGTGAATCTGACCAACATTCTCATAATCTCTTCTAATCTCTTTTAATTTATCAACAGAGAAGTATGACGGCCATAAAGCTTTACCATCTTGTATAGCCTTATGAAATATGGTATGCCATGTGTAATCTCTCTTATTTTTAATAGCATCCAAATATGATTCATAAATACCTTGCAAAGCAGAGTCAAAATGAACAATAGTACCCAAAAGCCATATACTACCCTCATTACCCTTAGATTCTTCTAGCGAAGGATATACAGTAGACATGAGCCATTCTTTAATTTCTGTTCTTCTTTCCTTGGTTTTCGTGTTTAATTCAGATTCAAAGTCATCTAGAATAATACGTGTATAACGAGTAGATATCTGAGCACGACCACGAAGCCTCTGATTAGTGCCTTTTGCTATAATTCTATCACCCTTGACCGTTTCAATCTCTTTCTCAGTCCACTTCTTACCTGCTATGCTACCAAAATAGTAATTCAAAAAAGGATTAAACTCAATATGATGTCTAATATATTTTAGATGGTCTATGGCCTGGCCCTGCTCTTCAGACACCCATGCGGCAAATTCTATCTTATCGTCAGGATTGAAATATAATTTATATAATAGAGCGGCTTTTGCAAGTGTGGACTTAGTATGTCCTCTAGGAAGAACAACACAAAGCTTTCTAATACTATCATTTAATAACGCATCACCCACCTCATAATGAAATGGAGCTGGTTTCGACTTGTTAAAGTCGTCAGGAAGAAATAGCTGACCAAAGTTTATGAGGTTCTGAGATGCTATATATAGAACTTCGTCCTTACTGGAAGAAGCTATGTCTATCGTTTTTTCTTCTTGTGCCTGTTTTGCTTTTGTCTCTTCTTCCAATGATGCCTCTTAATCTTCCTTCGTCTCTTCTTTAATACGCTTGACATTTTTCTCCATATATTTCATTAGCTTTTTGTCGTCTTTCCTCATTTCGATATAATTAAATAATACGCTTTCCATCATAGTGACCCGTTGTGCAAGTATTTGAATGTCGGAAAGGATAGCTTTCAAAGCTCTTATTATATCATGCTTACTTACTGTTTTTTTTCTTTTCAACTTCCCAATCACCTCCGGTTAATTCTTCATATTCACCTATATCACCACCTTCATAGACAAATGCATTGAATGTCTTTTTATTCCTGAATAGAGTAACAGGTACTGAAACCCTCTTATACAGCCCATTGTCAACATTCTCATACCTATCAAGCTCTTTAAGCTCGTCATTTGAGACTTTCATAACTTCAACGATCACTCTCCCGTCCCCTCTTACGATAGCAGGAAACCATGCCCCCTTAGGGCGAACAAGTTTATAGTTGTTAATAAACCCCTTTTGCCCGAATCCAGTTCTAAGAGTCCCGTATACAGCTAAAGTATTATTTCTTGCCACGAGGCTCCCAGCCGTACTCCATGCCACGAAGAAGCTTCATCATCTTCTTGGCCTTCTCTACGCTACCCGCTGTGGCTTTTTTCTTCCATTCCCCATCTTTTTTAACGTATACTATCTTTCCTACTCTTTTATATGGCATTATGCTACTCCCACTTGAGTTGAACCAAACTTGCCTAATTCT
>CALBXV010000542.1 GCA_937890045.1 uncultured archaeon | reverse complement strand
ATGCAGGGTCAGATAGACGCGTCTGTATCAGGAGTTATGACAGCATCAGAAGCAGATGAGATAGCAGATCAGATTATTGCTCAAAACATAGAAGATCAAAAAGAACAAATGGAACAACAACAAATAGAAACAGGTGAATATGCTGATGAATCAACATTAATAGCATATTTGGGATATAATCCAGGATTTACAGATTATTATGATCAAAGAATAGATGATAATCAAAATTGGTATGAGCCTAGAGATATTTATGCTAATGTAACAATAGCTGATAATGTCCCAGCATATTATAATCTAGCTGGAGATAATATAAATACCCTAAATACTATGATAAGTCAACAACCAGTTTTATATGGAGGAACATTATAATGGAATGGTTTAAAGGAAAGACAAAAGAATTAATCGCTTTAGCAGCTATTGTAAGTACATTAGCAGGATTTGGTTACACGGGAGCCGGTTATGTTAATAGATTAGAAAATCTAGAAGCTAAGATCGGTGGCATAGCAGCTGGTAAAGAAAATCTTCAAAATATAGAAGAAAGATTTGCAGCTATAGAAGCATCAGTTAATCTTCTATCTACTAGTAAAACTCAAGTTCAAGATATGGAAGAATCTATTACAATGTTACAAGTTTCTGTTAGTGCTATTAATGATACTTTAGATAAGCAACTTATCTTAGAAGTAAGAGAAAATAAAAATGATGTAACTACTATTGCAGTAGATGTATCAGGTTTACAATCAATGTTTGAAGGTTTAGAAAAAGCTATTGATGATATTAAAGATGACATTGATGATCTTGAAGACGATAATTCTAACCCCTTATTAAATTAAATTTGATACCGCAGGTACACTTTTAGTATAATACTAGATAATAGAATTATGCAGGCTTCTTGGTGAAATGGTATCATGCCACTCTGTCGAAGTGGAGTCAAGGGATCAATACCCTTAGAGGCCGCCAAAATAAACTTGTAACCGCAGGTACACTAATGTTATAATGTTTGTATAACAAACAAAATGAGAGATTATGAGAAATTGGGACGAACTATCGGAACTTGAGCAACTAGCTCAGATTTATTCCGATCAATACAAAGACGTTAATGGCTTCAGGCCACACGGCGTTGGACATCCAGAAACTGTAGAAGAATACAGAGAAGCTTGCGATATTCTAAGCGCAAGGGTTGTTACATTAATTAAAGAAGAAAAGCGACTAGAAAGTATCGCTTTCGGCGAATGGAAAGTAAACATTCGTAAAATCATGGGGATCTGCTCCTGTTCAAAAGCAGAGGCAATCAAAATTGACATAGATGCTAATGATCCTACTTGGAGCATTGGAGAGTTTGGTGTTCAAGATCAGATTGTTGAAGAATATATCTGGAAAACAGGGATTGGTTGGGAGAAACAACCAGAAATAATGGAGATGTTATTAAATGCCGCCTGATGCAGTAGAAGAAATAGAAGGCCATTGGGTCGGACAAGAAAAATCAAGATATGATTTTACTCTTAAACTTTTAGAACAAAAATCAACAACAAGAGGTTATTGGGTTTATCGTTTGACAGATAAATTTGGTAATTTATATATTGCATTTGATGGTAGAGAAAATTGGCATCTTCCAGAAACAAAATCAGGCACACACCCAGAACATGAAGGTAATTATACTGGCGATCATAAATTACAGAAAGGAGATTGTTTTACTTGTAAAGCAACAGTCAATAGACATGATATAGCAAATTATAAATATGGTGGACCAGATAGTAAACATAAACAAACTGTATTAAACAGAATTAAATTAAAAAAATTCATAGGTAGAACTGATGGATATAATTCCTATAATGAATAAACACATTACACTAAAAGAAAGAAGAATCTACTTTTTATCTCTGGCCGAGAAAAAGGCTAAAAATCCAGAATGGAAAGCTCTCTGGAAAAGTAAAAAAGAAGAACTTCTAAAGAATTTATAACATTAAACTGTTATAAATAAAATGTAGAGACGCCCAATTATGGGGTTTCTATTTAATAATAACCTTGCTTAATTAGGAGGAAAGAAGATGACTAGAAATATGTTATCGCAGTGGGGCGATTTTACCCCATTCACAATTGGATTCAATTCGATTTTTAATGAATTAGATCGAGTCCGTTCTTTACCAACAACTAATTATCCGCCTTACAATATTCGTAAAGGGTCAAGTGAAGATACTTACCTTATCGAATTGGCAGTTGCAGGTTTTTCAGAAGAAGATGTCAATGTTGAAGTTAAAGAAAACAATTTGACAATCACTGGTGAACTTGGCGACAAGGATAATGGGTTTGTCCATCAAGGCATTTCACAACGTAGATTCTCAAGGAACTTTGTTCTAGCAGAAGATGTGCTTGTAAAAGGTGCAGACCTTTCTAATGGAATTCTTACAGTATATGCTGAAAGAATTATTCCAGAGGAAAAGAAAGCCCGAACTGTTGAGATTGGTAAAGTGTCAAAAACTACTAAGAAACAATTCTTAGCAGAGTAAATTTGAAGGGAGTCGTTCTGGCTCCCTTTTTTACTTGACAAAACAGCATTTGCTGTTATAATAATAGTATGACTTTAATTATGAGGAAAAATAAATGAAAAGAAATTATTGGTATACAGGACTAAGCGGTTGGTTTAGAAAAACTTTCGTTGGTTCAACAGGATCTGGTGTTAGAGCCAAAGATTCTAGGGGTCGTTTTATTGCTGATGATAAATCTACAGCTGATGTAAACGAAGCCTATGAAGATGGTAAAACTCCAGCCGATAGGAACAAAAGAGCTAGAACTAAAAAAGGCAAATACAAAGCCGATGATAAATCCACTAAGCGTCGTAACGAAGCTTATAAAGGTGGAAAAAAACCACAATCTAAAGCTAGAAAGACTGCAGCCAAAAGAGGCCGCGGCCGACCCAAAGGTTCTAAGAACAAAAAGAAATGATTGAATATGCAGCCACAGTAATTGCAGGTGCAATATTTGTATTTGTAGTTTGTCGTTGCATTTATATATGGTCAATGAAACTTTAGAAAATTATTATCCATTATTTGATGATGGACTTTATACAGAAGTAGTTCACCAAAATGGTGAAAGAGCTGTTAAAATTCTTAAAGGTGAATATAAGGGTATTGTATATCAATACGGTAAGATTGAACTTGTTCCTAGAGCAGAATCTGAAATACCTAAAATTAATTTTGACAGAGCAGTTCGTGTCTGTCCAGAAGAATTACTAAATACTATATCAGAAGATAAAGAATTTAATCAACTTATGGGTAATATACTCATAGAATTATTAGCTAATCAAGGTATTGAAGAACTTAATCGTGGAGTTAGTTAAAAAAATAATTATTGGTAGTTTATTCTTTCAAACAAACGCAATTGGAGCCTACATGGAATATAGTAACGAATTTAGAATAAGACTTAAAGAAGAACTCATTGCAGATGAAGGATCTGTATTAAAAGTATATAGAGATCATTTAGGATATTATACAGTTGGTGTTGGACATCTTATTACTCCAAAAGATGAAGAATGGGGAGTTGATATAGGAACACCAATTACACAAACAAGAGCAGATGAACTTTTCTTTTATGATCTAAATAATATTCTTAAAGAATGTGAAGATCATTTTCATCAGAATTGGGAACTTTGGCCAGAAGAAGTTAAATTGATTATTGCAAACATGGCATTCAATTTAGGTATAACTAAACTAAAGAAATTTCAACTGATGCTCACAGCTATAAATGCAGAAGATTATAAAACTGCATCAAAAGAAGGTTTAGATTCTAGGTGGGCAAAACAAGTTTATAATCGTGCAAGGCGATTAATGGATAGGTTACGCGATATTGACGTAACTGATTAAAAATAGGAAATATATTATGGAAAGAGTAGTGTAAGTGCATTTTTACACTAATGTACAGAAGTATAGAGACTTCATATTAGCTCGTGGAATAAAGAACGGTAAACGATATATTAAAAGATTACAATACGAACCGACACTTTATATTCCAACAAACAAACAATCAGCTTTTAAATCTGTTAAAGGTGAATTCTTACAAGCTAAGAAGTTCGGCTCGATTAATCATGCTCGTAATTGGAAAAAGAAATTCAAAGGCACGAATGTTGATATTCATGGTTTAGACTCATGGGAATATACTTACATCAATGAGAGTTTTCCTAGTAATATAAATTTTGATATTAAACAATTAAATATTCTTTGTATTGATATAGAGTGTGAATGTGAAAATGGATTTCCAGAACCTATTGATGCAGAAGAAAAGGTCAATGCGATTACAATGAAATTATTTGGACATGATACTATTCATGTCATAGGAACAGATAATTTTGATTTTAAAACAGACAATCCAAATATAAAATATCATAAATGTCAACATGAAAAACAGTTGTTGAAAACTTTTATGGAAGTTTGGGATGAACTTGAGCCTGATATAGTAACTGGTTGGAATGTTGAATCATTTGATATGGCATATCTTATCAATCGTATTTGGAAATTATTTAATTGGGATACAGCTACTAAATTATCCCCACATAATCTACTTACTTCTAGAGAGTGGTTTTATATGGGTCAAAAGAAACAGATAGCTTACAATATATCTGGAGTGTCAACACTTGATTACTTACAGATGTATAAGAAATTTATATACATTACAAGAGAAACATATAGGTTAGATCATATTGCAGAAGTAGAACTTGGTAAAAATAAAATAGATTATTCAGAGTTCGGAGCTATGCATTTGTTTTATAGAAATGATTATCAGAAGTTTTTAGAATATAATATCAGAGATTGTGAATTAGTAGAAGCTTTAGATGATAAGCTTCAGTTAATGGATTTATTAGTTACTATGGCTTATAGTGCTAAGTGTAATTTTACAGATGTATTTGGATCGGTAAGATATTGGGATTTACTTATTTACAATTTCTTAAAAAAGAAAGGAATGATTCCACCACCAAAGAAAGGGAAACAAGATTCTAGAATTGTTGGAGCTTATGTAAAAGAACCACAAGTGGGACAACACAAATGGGTAATGTCATTTGATTTAAATAGTCTGTATCCACATTTAATCATGCAATATAATATGAGTCCTGATACTCATTTACCAAATAAATTTAATCAAGATATTTCAGTTAATAAACTACTTGAAGGTGAAGTTGATATAACTTCATTGACTACTTCAACAGTTACACCGAATGGTGCCATGTTTAGTACAAAACGACAAGGTTTTTTACCTGAGCTATTAGAAGAAATGTATGATGAAAGAGTGTTGACTAAAAATAAAATGATACAACACAGAAAAGAATTAGAAAAGACAGCTAAAGATGATATAACCACAAAAAGAAAATTAGAATATGCAATCACTGCTGAAAATAATAATCAGATGGCTGCAAAGATTGCTCTTAACTCATGTTATGGAGCTTTAGGTAATCAGTATTTTAGATACTTTAACAGAGATATAGCTGAAGGAATTACAACAGCAGGTCAGTTAAGTATTAAGTGGGTTGAAAAAGCTGTTAATATATACATGAATAAATTATTAGAAACTGATGAAGATTATGTAATAGCTATTGATACTGATTCAATCTATGTAACTTTTGATGCATTAGTTAGTAAAGTAAATCCTAAAAATCCAGTAGATTTTTTAGATACAATTGCTAAAGAAAAACTTGAACCTATGATTAACGAATCGTATGAAGAATTAGCTTCTTATATGAATGCTTATGACAATAGAATGCATATGGGTAGAGAAGTTATAGCTGATAAGGCAATTTGGACTGCAAAGAAAAGATATATTCTTAATGTACATGATTCAGAAGGTGTTAGATATAAAAGTCCACGCCTTAAATTGATGGGAATTGAAACAGCTAAATCTTCTACTCCAATGTGGTGTAGAAAGAAATTAGCACAAGGTATTAAAGTTGTAATGAATGAAACAGAACATGATGTTTGGGAATTTATTACAAATGCTAGGAATGAATTTTCAAAATTACCGATTGAAGAAATATCTTTTCCAAGAGGTTGCCAAAATGTAACTAATTATTCTAATGCTGCGTCAATATATAGGAAAGGAACGCCAATTCATGTAAGAGGATCACTTCTTTACAATAACTATTTGTCTAAATACAATATAGACAAGAAATATCCTGTTATTACAAATGGTGAGAAAGTCAAGTTTTGTTATTTGAAAATGCCTAATGTAATTAATGAAAATGTGATATCTTTTGTCAATGCGTTACCTAAAGAGTTTGAATTAGAACCTTATATTGATTATGAAACACAATTCAATAAATCTTTTGTCGAGCCTTTAGGAGTAATTTTAAATAAGATTGGGTGGACTACTGAACCAGTATCCACTCTTAATGAATTTTTTGGGTGAACATGAATCCCTTTATATATAAAGCAAAAGTAATAAAAATAGTTGATGGTGATACCATTGATGTAATGTTAGATATGGGATTTAACTCTTTTCAAAAAGGTAGAGTTAGACTTCTAGGAATAGACACACCAGAATCACGCACTCGCGATAAAGTAGAAAAGAAATATGGATTAGCTGCTAAACAATTCTTAGTAGATTGGGTTGAAAAGTATCCATATATTTTAGTAGAAAGTGGTAAGAAAGGAAAGTTTGGTAGAATCTTAGGAAATCTATATAATCCTGATAAGACAGAATGTTGGAATGACATGGCTGTTGAAGCACATCATGCAGTGGCCTATCATGGACAAAGTAAAGATGACATTAAAGAAGCTCATTTAGAGAACAGAAAGCGATTGACAGAATCGGGTTTTGTGTTATAATAGATATATGAATACTGAAATAAGTTATATTTTTTTAACACTTCATATGATTACATGGGTTTTATTAATCATAATTTATGTTGAACTACATTCTTTTAAAAAATGGGTTCGACAAATTATAGATTATGAAACTACTCTCAAAAAGAAAAGGAGAGAATTAAGAAACGGAGATTGATTATGAGTTATTTGAAAAATCTGATTAGAACTACAGGTAATGAGTTCGCTTCTATTGTAGAAGAAGGTGTAGCGGCCGCTGATGTCAGTGGATATATTGACACAGGTTCGTATATATTTAACGCTTTATTATCTGGTTCAATATATGATGGATTACCCGACAATAAAATTACAGCATTAGCAGGTGAATCTGCAACGGGTAAAACATTCTTCGCACTTGGAATGTGTAAACAATTCTTAGAGGATAACGCTGATGCAGCAGTTATCTATTTTGAATCAGAAAGTGCAACATCAAAGAAAATGATTGAAGAACGAGGAATTGATTCTTCAAGAATTATGATGGTTCCTGTTACAACAGTTCAAGAATTCAGAACTCAAGCAATTCGTATTTTAGATCAATACATGCAAGATAAAACAGATATGAAAATGTTATTTGTTTTAGATTCTCTTGGTATGTTATCTACAACAAAAGAGATAGAAGATACGACAGCTGGTGCTGAAACAAGAGACATGACTAGAGCTCAATTAGTGAAAGGAGCGTTTCGTGTATTGACACTCAAACTTGCAAAAGCAGGAGTCGCATTAGTCGTGACAAATCATACTTACGATCAAATGGGACTGTTTGCAAAACGAGTTATGGGTGGTGGAAGTGGTCTAAAATATGCCGCATCTTCTATTCTATTCTTATCAAGAAAGAAAGAGAAAGAAGGAACAGAAGTTATCGGCAATATTGTTCATTGTAAGAATGAAAAATCAAGACTAACAGTTGAGAATAGAGTAGTAGATGTTATGCTAACTTATAAAAAAGGGTTAGATAGATATTATGGCTTAATTGATTTAGCTATTAAATATGGTATCTTCAAGAAATCATCTACAAGAATTGAGTTGCCTGGTGGCACTACTCAATTTGCGAAAACAATCAACAACAATCCAGAAAAATACTTTACAAAAGAAGTATTAGATAAATTAAACGAAGCAGCTAAACAAGAATTTTTATATGGCAACGAGACTAGAACAGACGATACTCAAGAATCTGATAACGAATGAAGAATATACACGGAAAGTATTACCTTACATAAAATCAGATTTCTTTCAAGAAAGGGACGAATCGTTCCTATTCAAACAAATTAGAGAATACTTTTTAAAGTATAAAGCTGTTCCTACGCCTGAAGCTTTAATCATTGACATTGATGAAAAAGATGGTATTGATGCTCAATTACTTTCAGAAACAACAAATCTTATTCAAGAAATAAAATCTGATAATTCAAATACGCCAGAGAAATGGTTGATTGATTCAACAGAGAATTGGTGTAAAGACAGAGCTGTTTACAATGGAGTAATGAGTTCTATTGAGATTATTCAAGATAAGGGTGGTAGTAAAGGTCAGATTCCTGACATTTTAAGAGACGCTTTATCAGTATCTTTTGATACAAATATTGGACATGATTTTTTAGATGATTGGGAACCACGATATGATTTTTATCATACAGAAGAAGAAAGAACTCCTTTTGATTTAGAGTTAATGAATAAAATCACAAAAGGTGGATTGCCAAATAAAACTTTGAATATTTGTATGGCTGGAACAGGTGTTGGTAAATCTCTGTTTATGTGTCATGTTGCCGCTAGTTGTTTAGTTCAAGGTAAGAATGTATTATACATTACATTAGAAATGGCTGAGGAGAAGATAGCGGAAAGAATAGACGCTAATTTATTAGACATATCTCTTAATGATTTACAAGATTTACCTAAGGCAATGTATAAGAAAAAGATTAAAAGAGTTCAAGAAAAGACTAAAGGGAAATTAATCATTAAAGAATATCCAACAGCTTCAGCTCATTCAGGACACATGAGACATTTATTACAAGAATTAGATTTGAAAAGAAGTTTTACACCAGATATAATATTCATAGATTATTTAAACATCTGTGCATCATTTAGAGTTAGACCTGGTAGTAATGTGAATACTTATACTTATGTTAAGAGTATAGCAGAAGAAATGAGAGGATTAGCAGTAGAGTTTAATGTTCCAATCATGTCAGCTACTCAAACAAATAGAACAGGTTTTGTATCAACTGATGTAGGATTAGAAGATACTGCTGAGTCATTTGGATTACCAGCAACAGCTGACTTTATGTTTGCATTAATATCTACAGAAGAATTACAAGAATTAGATCAAGTCATGGTTAAACAGTTAAAGAACAGATATAATGATCCAACATATCATAGAAGATTTGTTATAGGTGTTGATAGACCAAAAATGAGATTGTATGATTGTGAACAAACAGCTCAAGACGAATTAGTTGATATTGGACCAGTTATGGATCAGACAGCTACAGGTGAGAGAATTGCAGCAGAAAAGACAGAAAATTTTAAGTATTGATACCGCGGGTACGCTTTTGTTATAATGATTCATAATGAGTAAAGTAAGACAAATATTTTTAGACCAGGACGGAGTTTTAGCCGATTTTGAATCGGGTTTGACAAAAGCTTTAGGTTATAAAGTTAATCTAAAAGATAAAAAAGATGTTTATGATACTGAAAAACGAAAATTGACAGCTCAAAGATTATTCTTAAATCTAGATCCTTTACCTGATGCTTGGAAGTTAGTAGATTATTGTATGAATTCAGGTATTCATACTGAAATATTAACAGCAGCAGGAACAGTAAACAGAACTCTTGTAATTCAAGACAAAATTGCTTGGATAAGAAGGCATATACACCCACATTGGATTATTATTCCTACATTTAAAGGCAGTCAGAAAGCAGCATTTGCACATAAAAAAGCTGTTTTGATTGACGATAGACAAATAAACATTGATAAATGGGTTGAAGCAAGTGGAATTGGTATTCTACATAAGACTGCAGCTGATACAATAGAACAGTTAGATTATATAATCAATACAGATCATGGACACGGCGAATAAAAATAAAGGGGTTATTAAAAAGAAACCCTTAATGCAAATTCTTAACAGAAAAGTTGAGTTAAGAAAAGAACTCATTGAGCTAAAAAAAGAACACGAAAACACGAAAAAACAAGAGGAACTGATAGAAGATATAAAAATCATAGATGAGTTCCTTTCTAGCCACCGGATTCAAAAGTAAAAAAACATAAATACTGGATATGAAGGCTTTTCGTCAAACAATCCAGGAATTATCAGTTAATGACAAGTTAGACAAACTTGGTCATAATAAACCTTTAAGTGGAAGTCGGTTGAAACAACTGACCCGAGATTTTTCTGCGTATGAAGATATTGATTTAGATCAATGGCAGGGATACCCACCACCGAGAAATTCATCTCAAGTTACAAAAAACGAAATTCATAATTTAGTTTCATTAGGTCAATTCCGTGATCAATGGGAAAAGGATATGGTTATGCATGATAAGAAAGTCATACAGGCATTTAAAGAATATCTTGATAAACATGAGTTAAAAGTTGACTTAGATAGAATTGAAAAATTAAGAAAACAAGCTTCTCCTATATTGTTATCTCTTAAACGATATTATAATAGACCAAGACCAAAAGAATTAGCCAAGAAGTTAGGTTTAGACTTAACATTTTTTCCATTAAAGACAGCAGAGACACCATCCTATCCATCAGGACATGCAACTCAAGGTAGATTAGTTGCGAAACTTATAGCGGATGAAGTTCCATTTGAACATAGAAGAAATATCCTTGACATTGGAGAAAGGATAGGACATAGTAGACAGATAGCAGGAGCACATTATCAATCAGATACAGAATTTGGACATAGATTGGGAGATGAATTATATCGTCTGGCTTCAACAAGAAAAGAGCCAGAGTTATCATTAGAATATCTTAAATGGGAACTTGATATGTTGAAAGAAGATGTTTGGGCTCCTAGTTATTTCCTTACAGAATCTCCTTTATCTGGTAGAGTTACTAATTATGGACCACCTGATCATATAGCAGGAGGATTTTACAAATATGTTGAAATCAATAAAGAACTACAGAAAAAACCTTATGTAGCTAATAAAGATGCAAAAGTATATGATGTAGAAACACATGAAATAATTCCAGATTTGATTATTAAAAAGGGTGGTAAATTTAAACTACTTGATTTTTTTGAATCAGATTTAAAACAGATTGGAAGATCACTTGCTGTAAGAATAAATTATAAGGGAAAAGAATATTTAATAAGATTATCAGATATACTTAAACCAACTGGTAAAAATGTAGAGAATGTTAAAGTAAGTTTGAGAGATAAAGACCCTGCAGCTGGGAAAGTTTTTATACCATTTAGACCAGGTAATGCTCATGAAGCTCAAGTTGCAAAACTCTTTATAGATGGATCAGGCCCAGCATGGGAATTTGAACATAAGGGTAAACAGATACAAATAACACAACTTAGAGCTCCAAATTATAGAGGGCCAGGTTATCCAAAAACAGATTTATATGTTAAATTTGATCAATCTATTAAACCTTTTGGAACAGAAATGAAAATAAGTCTTAAAAAAGATAATGCTGGATTTATAGAGAGTTGGATTACACCTGAAACTTTAGAAAGAATTTTTGGTAAAGGATTAGCTATAAAAATTGCTAAAAAAGGTTTAGCTCTCTTAACTAAAGGTGGTTTAGGTCCTGCATCTAAAGCTCCTTATGGTCATTTTAATATTTATAAGAAAAAAGATAAACTATGGGTAAAAACACTTGATGGAAAAGAAGCTTTTGAAACTTATAGCGGTACTAGAAAGTTTAAAGCTCAAAAAGAAGCTGCAGCAAACTGTTATTATCAAGGCACTGTCCCTGAAAATATTACTACTTTTATAGATAATTGTGTTACAATGAAAAGTATGGCTAGTGATTATCCATGTTATTTAAAACTGCGTGGGTATGGTGAACAAACTTCAGGAGCTTTTGTGAAAGTTAAGATTGGTAAGAAAGAACATTGGGAATTTTCTCCTAGATGGAAAGCGTATTATGGATTAAAATAATGGAATTTTTAACAGAAGCAGCAGGAAAGAACTTACATTTAGAACATCTTGAAGATGAGATTC